>JBDSMK010000375.1:0-7191 GCA_039915905.1 Ilumatobacteraceae bacterium | reverse complement strand
GCTGAAGTGCTTGACCAACCCGAAGTCGAGGAACGTGATCCGCCCGTCGCCGTGAAACAGGTAGTTGCCGGGGTGCGGGTCGCCATTGAACGCATGCATCCCGTAGAGGCTGCGAAACACAAATCGGAACAAGCACTCGCCGGCCTGGTCGCGCTGGCTCTGATCCCAGGTGAGCAGCTCCTGGAATGTCGCCCCGGTTACCAGCTCGCTGGTCATCACGCGGCCGGTTGAGAACGTCGGCAGAACGTCCGGCACATGGATGAATGGATGACCGCGGTAGCGCGCTGCGAAAAGTTGCTGATTGGCGGCCTCCAGCCGGTAGTCGAGCTCTTCGACGATCCGCTCCTTGACCTCGGCAACCATCTCTTCGGGGTCGAGACTCCCGAACCCGCGGCGCAGCAGCGCGCCGAGCAGGTCGGCGTTGCGCAGGTCGCTGGCTATGGCGTCGCCAACTCCCGGATACTGAACCTTCACTGCCACGGCACGCTCGACGCCGGACACGGGATCGACAGCGATCGCACGATGCACCTGTCCGATGCTGGCTGCTGCGATCGGAATGGGATCCCATTCCACGAACAGCTTGTCGGGTGGAGATCCAAACTCGCGTTCGATCACCTCAGCGGCCAGCTCTGAGCTCATCGCCGGCGCGTTGGCCTGAAGTGCGCCAAGCGCGTCACGCATCGGTGCGGGCATGCCTTCGTCGATGTAGCTGGCCATCTGGCCGAGCTTCATCAGTGCCCCCTTCATGTTCCCGAGGCGCTCCGTGACAGCCTCGGCGGTACGCAGTTCGAGCTCGCGGTCGAGCTCGATGCGCCGCGGTGCGGAGGCGAACAGCTTGCGTGCAGCAGTAGATGCATAGGCGCCGCCGACGCTCATGCCGAGACGGGCCAGGTCGGTGTTGCGTTGGCGTCGGGTGGTGCGCAGCGCGGCCACCGACGTGCGCCTGCGCCACAACCACTGGAGCAACGCACCGGCGAGGCATGTGGCACCGAGCAGCACCACGGCGCGAGCGGCGCAGCGCGGTACGCGTACGGCGACCCGGCGGTGGCTCACGAGCGTTCGACCACGGCTGCGCAGGCACGCAGCAGGGTGGCCGGGAAGCTCTTGCCGGCGATGACCGCATCGTGGTCGCCGTCGACGCGGAACGCCTCGCAGTCCTTGATCGCCTGGAACAGCCGGATCTGGCGGCGCACCGGCACCACCCGGTCGCGCATGGTGATGACTGCCGAGGTGGGCACGTCGATGTCGGCAATCCACGGCCTGGCGTCGTATGCGCCGATCGCTCGTCCCGCTTCCAGAACCATCCGCCAGTCGTGGCTGGACACCTGTTGCACCGCCCACGGCTCCCACGTGTCGGCCTTGCCGCGCAGGTAGAACTGTTCGGTCAGCCAGCGACGAGCCTGTGCCGGCGTGAGGCGCGCAACGGCGGCCAGGCCGGACAGGCCGAGGAACCCCAGGCGTTCGTCTCGGCGGGTCCGGAAGTAGGCCGAGGTGGCGCACAGCACCAACCCGCTGACCCGGTCGTGGTGGCGCTTCCACGTCAGTTGGGCCACCGGCCCGCCCATCGAGTAGCCCACCGGGATGACGCGGTCGATACCCAGAACGTCACACAACGCGATCGCGTCGTCGGCACAGTCTTCCAGTCGGAACAGCTTGCGGCTACGGATGCCTTGAGCATGTCCGCGGTGATCAATCGCGATGACCCGGTAGTGCTCTCCGAGTGGGCGATAACAGGTGAACCAGTTGAGGTCGGCACTCGCCGTCCAGCCGTGTAACAGCAGCAGTACCGGCGCGTCTGGCGGTCCAGCCACTTCGCGTACGAACGTGCGTCCCCGGCCGGGGAGCTCGATGGCCCTGCCGGAAGGTAGATGGGGGACGCGAACCTCGCTGCGTTCCGCTGGCATCAACTGTTCCGGCTCAGACCGATTCCACGTTGAGGACATGCACGAGCAGCTTGCCGCGGGGCGCCTCGAACTCCACGGTCGCCCCGGCGCGGGCACCGATCAGGGCTGCGCCGAGAGGCGACTTCGGGCTCATCACGTCGAGGTCGCCGG
This sequence comes from Ilumatobacteraceae bacterium, assembly GCA_039915905.1. GTDB lineage: Bacteria > Actinomycetota > Acidimicrobiia > Acidimicrobiales > Ilumatobacteraceae > JAODBQ01. Next base: position 5,137 of record JBDSMK010000375.1, on the reverse strand, counting down.
TCTTCTCCTCGATGTGTCCGATCAGGTAGCGCTCGGAGTCGGCCTCGTTCTCGCCGTCGTAGATGATGGTGACGATCGTTCCTGGGCCGACGACGCCTTCCTCGACGCCCTCGATTATCGCCGCGTTCTCGAGCAGGTGCTCCAGTTCGCGGATGCGACCCTCCATGTGGCCCTGCTCGTCCTTCGCGGCGTGGTAGTCGCCGTTCTCGCTGAGGTCGTCGAGGAGGCGGGCTGCTTCGATCTTCTGGGCAACCTCGATGCGGCCGCGAGTGGTCAGGTCATAGTGCTCGGCCTGTACACGTTCGAAAGCCGATCGTGACAACTGGGTCGTAGTCATGGGATTCAAGCCTAGCGAGGGTCCGTCGGCCGGCGACCCGGTCCATCACTGCCGAAGCGACTCGTAGGCCAAGCCCCGCAGGCGGTACCTTCCAGGAGATATGGCTCATCGGATTGCAGTTATCGGAGGCGACGGCATCGGACCGGAGGTGACGGCCGAGGCGGTGAAGGTGGTGCGTGCGGCAGGAGTGCCGATCGAGACCACGGAGTTCGAGCTCGGCGGGGCGCGGTTCCTGCGCGACGGCGAGATCCTCAGTGACGCCACGCTTTCAGAACTTCGTCACTTCGATGCCATCCTGCTCGGCGCCGTGGGCACCCCGGGCGTCCCTCCCGGGGTGATCGAGCGCGGCCTGCTGTTGAAGATGCGCTTCGAGCTGGACCTGTACATCAACCAGCGGCCATTCGTCGGCACCGCCCCTGGTGGCACCGTCGCCCACGACTTCATCGTGATTCGCGAGAACACCGAGGGCCCGTACGTCGGCGAAGGCGGGGTTTTGCGCAAGGGCACAGCCCAGGAGGTGGCCACGCAAGGGTCGGTGAACACCCGAATGGGTGTCGAGCGTTGCGTGCGCTATGCGTTCGAGCTGGCTGCCACACGGCCGCGTCGACATCTCACCTTGGTGCACAAGACGAACGTGTTGAACTTCGCAGCGGACCTGTGGCAACGCACGTTCGACATCGTTGCGGCCGAGTACCCGACCATCACCACGGCTTACAACCATGTCGACGCAGCCTCGATCTACTTCGTGCAGGACCCGCATCGCTACGACGTGATCGTCACCGACAACCTGTTCGGCGACATCCTCTCGGACCTTGGTGGTGCGGTCAGCGGTGGCATCGGGCTGGCCTCGTCGGCCAACCTCAACCCGGCGCGCACCGGCCCATCGATGTTCGAGCCGGTGCACGGCTCGGCACCCGACATAGTCGGAACCGGCAAGGCCAACCCGACTGCTGCGGTGCTCAGCGCGGCGATGATGCTGGAGTTCTTGGGAGAGGATGCCGCCGCCCAGCGCATCCGACGAGCATGCGAGAATCCGGGTACCGGCAGCACCAGCGAGATCGGTTCCCGGCTGGCCTCGCTGGTGGCAAGCTGAGCCCTGTAATCGACCGGGGCCGACTGCCCTTGTAATCGACGGGGCTTACGCCCTCTCACCCCCACCGGGGCATGCCCCCTGCACCACGGAGATGCGCGATGCCGATCCAACCGACACCGAAGATCTGGATGAACGGCCAACTGGTCGACTGGGACAAGGCGCAGGTCCATGTACTGACCCACACCCTGCACTACGGCACCGGCGTGTTCGAGGGGATCCGCGCCTACGAGACCGAGCAGGGTCCGGCCGTGTTCCGGCTCACTGACCACATCGAGCGGCTGTTCAACTCCGCCAAGATTCTCGGGATGGAGCTGCCGTACACCGTCGAAGAGTTGGTCGAGGCAACCAAGGCCACGGTCGCCTCCACCGGGCTCGGCTCCTGCTACGTGCGGCCGATCGCGTATTACGGATATGGCGAGATGGGTCTCAACACACTGCCGTGTTCGGTCGACGTCTCCATCGCCTGCTGGCCGTGGGCCGCCTACCTCGGGCCCGACGCGGTGGAGAAGGGCGTGCGGATGAAGATCTCCTCTTGGACCCGCCACGACCACAACACGATGCCGCCGTCGTCGAAGACCACCGGCGGCTACGTCAACTCGTCGTTGGCCAAGGTGGAGGCCTTGAGGGCCGGTTACGACGAGGCGATCATGCTGGCGCGCAACGGCCTGGTGGCCGAGTGCACCGGTGAGAACATCTTCTGCGCTCGCAACGGGGTGATCATCACTCCGCCGATTTCTGCTGGAGCATTGGAGGGCATCACCCAGAGCTCGGTGTCGACGATCGCCGCCGACCTCGGCTTCCAGGTGCGTGTCGACAACCTCACGCGCAGCGACTTGTACATCGCCGAGGAGATGTTCGTGTGTGGCACGGCTGCCGAGGTCAGCTCGGTGAACTCCGTCGACGATCGCGCCATCCCTTGTCCCGGCCCGATGACAAAGGCCATCGCCGATGTTTACGCGCGGGCCGTGCGTGGCCAGGAAGACAAGTACAAGGACTGGTGTGAGCACGTCTGATCGCGCCGTGGGCGGCGCGATCGAGATCTTCGACACCACGCTGCGCGATGGCCTGCAGGTGGAGGGGGTCTCCGCCACCGTCGACGACAAGTTGCGCATCGCCGAGCAACTCGACTTCCTCGGTGTGCAGTACATCGAGGGTGGTTGGCCGGGCGCCAATCCGAAGGACATCGACTTCTTTGCCAGAGCCGCCGTCGAGCTGCGCCCAACGGTGTCGACGATGGTCGCATTCGGCAGCACCAGGCGGCCGCGGGGCAAGAGTGACGATGATCCCACTCTGCGCAACCTGCTCGATGCCGGCACGGCAGCGGTGTGCATCGTCGCCAAGAGCTCCGAGCACCACGTGCTCGAGGCGTTGCAGACCACCCTCGACGAGGGCGAAGCGATGATCGCCGACTCGGTGCGGTTCCTGCGCGACGCCGGCCGTCTGGTGATGGTCGACATGGAGCACTTCTTTGACGGCTACAAGCGCAACCCGGAGTTCGGGCTGCGCGCCCTGGAGGCCGCTGTGGTCAACGGCGCATCTCACGTGGTGCTGTGCGACACCAACGGCGGTGCTCTGCCCCACGAGATCGAGGCGATCGTGGCCGACGTCTACCGGCACGTCGGCGCTGACGTCACGATCGGCATCCACTGCCACGACGACACCGGATGCGCTGTCGCCAACTCGATGGCCGCGGTGCGCGCCGGGGCGCGGCAGGTTCAGGGCACGCTCAATGGTCTCGGTGAGCGCACCGGCAACTGCAACCTCACCACCGTGATACCCAACCTGGAGCTGAAGCTCGGGTTCCGCTGCCTGCCTGCCGGCAACCTCGCCAGGCTCACCGCCGTCAGCCACCACGTGGCCGAGGTGCTCAACCGGCCGCTCAATCCGCAAGCTGCTTATGTCGGTTCCTCGGCATTCGCGCACAAGGCCGGTCTGCACGTCAGCGCCATCGCTCGCGCCAAGGACGCCTACGAGCACATCGACCCCGAACTGGTCGGCAACGGCAGCAGGTTCGTGGTCAGCGAGATGGCCGGCAGGGCGACGATCCAGTTCAAGGCAGAGGAGCTCGGCCTGCCGCTGGACGGTCCTGCAGTGAACCAGGTGATCGACGACCTCAAGCGGCTGGAGCACGAGGGCTACCACTTCGAGGCTGCCGACGCGTCCCTGGAGCTGTTGATGCGCCGCGCCGCAGGCTGGGAGCAGGAGTACTTCCGGGTCGAAAGCATGCGGGTGATCACGGATGAGACGGGCACGGGTTCGTTCACCACGGAGGCCACCGTGAAGGTGTGGGCGCCCGATAGCAGCGGCGTGGAGATGCGGCATGTCTCGTTGGCCGAGGGCAACGGTCCGGTGAACGCCATCGACTCGGCGCTGCGTGCCGCTCTGGCCAACGCCTACCCGCATCTCGGCAAGGTGCATCTCACCGACTACAAGGTGCGCATCCTCGACGGCTCAACCGCCACCGGGGCGGTCACCCGGGTGCTGATCGACGCCACCGACGGCGAGCGCAGCTGGACCACCATCGGGGTCAGCTCGAACATCATCGAGGCTTCCTGGCGGGCGCTGGAGGAGAGTCTGGTGTTCGGTCTGCTGCACAGGCCGTCCTGACGACTAGAACTAGGGCCATGGCCGCGCCCCAGTTCGCCCCAGTCTCGCCGATCGACGATGTCCGCGGCTACGAGTCCGCACCGTACGTGCCGGATACATGGATGCCTGACCGACCGGGCGAGATCCGTAGCTTCCAACCACTCGGACCGCAGCTCGGACGCCCAGGGCCCGACATCGGCTACGCGCTGAAGCTCGCCCGGCTGCTGTCGGACCGTGTTCACCTGCAGCCCGGTGAGCGACTCGATGCAGCAGTAGGTGGTTGCGTGGGCATCGCGATGCGCCGCGCTGCCGGGCTCGGGCGGGCGCCGACTGTGTACGACATGACCGTCGCGTTCACCATCTGGGGGTTTTTCGACGAGGCCCCGCCGGCCGACCTGGTGCTCGCCCGTCTGGTTGCCTTCGACGGCCTAGAAGATGTTGCCGGGCACTACGAGCAGGCTCGCCAGTTGGTCGACCAGGTGCCGGAAGCCACTTTGCGGTTGACCCCCCAGCAGGTCGCCGCGGCCTACCCCGACCGCTGGATGGAACTGACTGGAGCGACATGAGCCAACCGATCAACCTCACCGACGAGCAGCGTGAGTTCCGTACCGTCGTGCGCAGGTTCTGTGACGACAAGATCGCGCCGCGGGCTGCTGAGATCGACCGCTCCGGTGAGTACTCGTGGGAGAACTGGGAGGCGTTGAAGTCGATCGACCTCACTGCCTTGAGCTACCCCGAGCAGTACGGCGGCGCAGGAGCCTCGCTGGTGGATCAGGCGATTGCCGCCGAGGAGCTCGCCAGGGCGTGCGCGTCGACCAGTCTGCAGTTCCTGATCTCAAAGCTGGGGATGCTGCCGGTCCTGAACTTCGGCTCCGAGGCGTTGAAGAGCAAGTACGTGCCGATGATCGCCAGTGGCTCGAGCCAGGCGAGCTATGCGCTCAGCGAGCCAGACGCCGGCAGCGACGTCGCGTCGATGACCACCAAGGCGGTGCGCGACGGCGACGACTGGCTGCTCACCGGCACCAAGTGCTGGATCACGAATGCCGGCATCAGCGACCTCTACACCGTGTTCGCCCGCACCTCACCGGACCGTCACACGGGGATCACCGCGTTCGTGGTCG
>JBDSMK010000373.1:0-5126 GCA_039915905.1 Ilumatobacteraceae bacterium | reverse complement strand
CGTCGGATTCGGTGCGCAAGGCGATCGACGTGATGCGCTCCAACGGCATCAGCCAGATCCCGGTGTGCAAGAACACGCCGCCGTTCGCCTTTGCCGAGGTGTCCGGGGCGGTCGACGAGCTCGACTTGATGGAAGCTGTGCACCGCGACCCGGGAGTCATCTCCACCGAAGTCGAAAAGGTGATGGGACCGAAGTTGCCGACCATCGGTGTCGGCCAGTCGGTGGCCCAGGCCGTCGGGATGCTCGATGCGGCACCAGCGCTACTCGTGCTGTCGGGCGGACGGCCACTCAGTGTGCTGACCCGTACCGACCTGCTGACCTACTTCGAGTCGCAAGCCAGTGCCGCAAGTAGCGATGCCACAAGATTGGGAGGAACAAATGGGTGAGCTCGACGAGCAGGTCGGGTGGGGATTCGAGACTCGCGCGGTGCACACCGGCCAGGCGCCGGATCCGGCCTCCGGGGCGGTGGTGACCCCGATCACGTTGAGCACCACGTTCGCCCAGGAGGGTGTCGGCGGCCACAAGGGCTTCGAATACTCACGCAGTGGCAACCCGACGCGTAATGCACTGGAGACATGCGTCGCCTCGCTGGAGGGCGGGCTGCATGGTTTGGCCTTCGCCAGTGGCCTGGCCGCCGAGGACAACGTGCTGCGCCTGCTCGCCCCCGGCGATCGTGTGCTGCTCGGAAACGATGCCTACGGCGGCACGTTCAGGTTGATTTCCAAGGTCCACGCGCCCAACGGCATGAAGTGGTCGGCAGTCGATCTGCTCGACATCGATTCGCTTGTCGCCTCATGGCCGGCCGATACGCGGTTGGTGTGGCTGGAGACCCCCACCAACCCGTTGTTGCGCTGCTTCGACATCGAAGCCATCTGCACGATCGCCCACGAACGCGGTGCGCTGGTCTGCGTGGACAACACGTTCGCCACCCCATACCTGCAGCAGCCGTTGAGCCACGGTGCTGACATGGTGGTGCACTCGGCCACCAAGTACCTCGGTGGTCACAGCGACGTGGTCGGCGGTTTCGTCGCCGTCAACGACGACACCTTGGCGGAGAGGTTGCGCTTCACCCAGAACGCAGCCGGCGCCGTGCCGGCGCCGTTCGACTGCTACATGGTGCTGCGTGGGGTGAAGACCCTGGCCGTGCGGATGGAACGTCACTGTGCCAATGCGCGGGCCGTCGTCGACCTGCTGGCCGGCCATCCTGCGGTGCAGCGGGTGCTCTACCCGCAGTTGCCCGACCATCCCGGCCACCGCGCCGCCGCCAAGCAGATGCATGACTACGGCGGGATGGTCAGCTTCATGTTGCGTGACCACAACGGTCGCTCCGGTGAGGAGGCGGCATTGCAGGTCGTGTCGCGTACCACGCTGTTCACCTTGGCCGAGTCGCTCGGCGCAGTGGAAAGCCTGATCGAGCACCCTGCGCGGATGACGCACGCCTCGGCTGCCGGTTCCCCGTTGGAGGTTCCGGCCAATCTCGTGCGCCTGTCGGTCGGCATCGAATCAGCTGCCGATCTCGTCGCCGACCTGGAACAAGCCCTCTCGTGAGCCGACCGTGAGCCGGCTGGCTGGCACGGCTCAGAACAGAGTCGGCTGTTCCGGACGGTAGACGCGCGGTACACCCGGCCAGGGCACGTAGTGGTCCATGAAGATCCACGTGCGGCGATGGATAGCGGAAGGCCCGTAACCCTGTAGTGCCGCCTTGTGCACCGGGCACGGATAACCCTTGTTGGTGTCGAAGCTCCACTGCGGGTAGCTCACCGCCCACTGGCGCATGATCCGGTCGCGGGTGACTTTGGCGAGGATGCTCGCCGCCGCCACCGACAGGCAGTAACGGTCTGCCTTGACGCGCATCTCGACGTGATCGACGTGGGGACTGACAAAGTTCCACTGCCCGTCGACCACAGCAGCGTCGACGTGCACGCCAAGACCCTCTATCGCGCGGCGCGCCGCGAGGCGCTGGGCGGCGGCCATGCCCAGTTCGTCGCACTCCTGCTGCGACGTGCCACCCACAGACCATGCCGTGCACCACGCCGCGATGCGGTCGAACAACGCCTCGCGGCCGTGTTCCGTGAGCATCTTCGAGTCGCGCACGCCGTTGACCCGCTTGTCGAATGGCAAGATCGCCGCGCCGACCATCAACGGGCCTGCCCACGCGCCGCGGCCGACCTCATCGATGCCGACGATCACCTCGTGGCCGGCGGCGCGCAGATCCCGCTCGATCGATCGCGTCGGAGCTCGGGTGGTCATCAGCGCAGGACGATCGCGGGACTTCCGGACTCGACCTGGCCGACTCGCCACCACATCTCGCTGAGTCTGGCTACTGCCTCCGGCGACACCGCGGCGATCAACCCACCGGATGTCTGCGGGTCCATGCACAGTGCCTCTCCATCGGCAGGCGCCGTTGATTCGAGGTGAGCGGCGACGTACTCGCGGTTACGTGGATCGCCGCCGGTGCGGATACCTCGCGCTGCCGCCTCCCGCGCCCCGGGGTATGAACGGATTCCTTCGGTTTGCACGACGACGCGCACTCTGCTGCGCTCGGCGATCTCCCAGCCATGGCCGGCCAACCCGTAGCCGGTCACGTCGGTCACGGCATGCACGGCGTTTCCGAGCGCGCTGAGTTCCTCGGCCGCAGCACGGTTCAACCGCCGCATGCCGGCAATTGCCTCGGTCTTGTCGTCGGCCGAACCACCCGCCAGTACAAGTGCTGCTCCTATCGGCTTGCTGAGCATGAGGACGTCGCCTGGGCGGGCACCGGATTTGCGGAACACCCGGGCCGGGTCGACCACGCCTTGCACCGCGAGGCCGAAGATCGGCTCCGGGTTGCGGATCGTGTGTCCGCCGGCGACGGTGCCGCCGGCCTCGGCCACCACCGCTGCCGCAGCCGCGAAGATCGCCCCGATGGCCTCCGGCGGGAAGTGCTCCGGAAACGCAGCGATGTTCACGGCCAGCACCACCCGACCGCCCATCGCGAACACGTCACTGCAGGCATTGGCAGCGGCGATGGCCCCGAAGTCGTCGGGGTGGTCGACCAACGGCGGGAAGAAGTCGGTAGTGCTGACCAAGGCGACACCAGGCGCCACCTCGTACACCGCCGCGTCGTCGAACGGGGCCAACCCGACCAGCAGTGCGGGGTCGACGCCGGCAGGCATCGCGCCCACCAGATCGGCCAGCAGCGACGCACCCCACTTGGCGGCACAGCCCCCGCACGAAGTCCACTCAGTGAGGCGCATCTCGACAAACGGGTCTGGCAGTTCGTCGGCACTCACTTCGATGAGGTTCACACCAGCCATCGTAGATGTCCAGCCGGCGCTCCGACCTGTGGGCATCGCGGGCAGTGCAGGCATCGCAGACATCGCAGACTTTGTCGGGAACGCCGCCGCTTCCGTCACCGGCCTCACCGACACCTGACCAACATCTACCGGAAACGCACAGTCTTCTACACCGCGGCCAGCTTCAGCGCGTCGATTCGAGAAGGCCTATGAGCGACCCACACACCCTTACGAATCCCATAGATCACTGATCGGCTCATCTCCACGCGCCGCAAGTCCTCGAAACAGGTCTGCAGATGGCTACCCAACCATTATCAAATCAAATCGAACCGCTGTCGACAACCGATCCTCGCCGGGCGCACATTTAGACTCCGCGACAGCACGACACAACCAGCTCAGAACGTGCCGAACATGTCTCGTGGCGGATCAGCAGATGCTGTGTTATAGGGAACACAACCACAACGCGCCAGCCGGGTGAACCGGGAATCATGCCCGCGGTCGGCTCGCTCGTCTGAGCTCGATTCCTACATTGCTTGTATGATCTCGGCCTTGGATATAGGAGATCCCAAGAAACGGGAGCACCACTAGATCAGACGGATCAGCCAGGACCACAGCAGATCCGAGGTGTGGGGCATGCGAGTTGCTTATGACAGCAACGAGATACCTAGGCGGCCATTGGAGGAGACTAAGTACGACGGAGTAGCCGTGAGCCCCGCTCGCGGAGAACTTGACAATGCTGAAGCCCAGGGCCGTGACCGCGACTGCGCCCATCAACTCGCCCGTACGGACCCGCCAGTTCGCGATTCGCAGCAGGTACCTCGAAGTCTCCAACAAAGCAAGCATCATCAGGGGAAAAAACACCAGTCCGGCCGCGTCTGAGAGCTTGCCGGTAATGAAGCCAGGAAAGGCCGCTTTGAACACGTGATCGTTCAGAATGAGCAATGCCAGCGACGTGAGCGAGATCGGACTCAGCAGCGATCCGACCATCCGGCGGCCCGAAGATGATCCATCCGATACTGGGATCCCGAACATGCTCAGCTAGAGGAGGTGCGTTGCACTTGAGCCACCTTCAGCACGGCATCGGCTGGAATGTCTTTAAGGAAGATGCCCTTCTCGGTCGTGCGTTGACCGGGTGCCAAAGCCGTCACTGAAACGATCGTGTCGCCATAGCGCGTCAACCCGTCGGGGCTCTCAGCGACGACCGTTACGAAGTAGGTGGAAGCCTTGGATGAGTTATTCGTGATGACGACCTGCGCGTACACGAAAGACGATGACTCAACTCCATCACGGAGAATTGCCACCCCGGAGACATCGCGAGTTGCGTCGGACGACCCGATCCCCTTCGATACTCCGTCGGAGGACTTCGAGTCACTCGATGAAGCCACTGTGGCGAACACAGCGATCACGAGAACCGAACCCGCCAATATAGAACGAAATCTTGTGCCGCCCGGCATACTTCTGCTCCTCCTTGCCCTGTCCACCGGACACAGCATCCGCCAATGATGATCAAGGTTAGCGGAGATGCGGGCAGCCGCGCGTCAAGAATATTGCCGGTGGAGCGCGATGGTGACGTCGTGACAGCGTTACAACCGAGACATCCTCGACTGTTCGGATGAGCACGCCCGGCGCCCACGTCGTACATCTCCATCAGATCGGGCACTTCCTAGACGGTAACCGGCTCGACTTCGGGACTTATCGCTGCCAAGTGGTGTCAAGTGGTGTAAGGCTCGCCACTAGGTCTGCTGCGACGCGGCGGACCTAGTGGATTATGTCCCGACGGGTCTCCTTGCCCCTCAGGAGTCCGCATCAGCGGCCACTAGGCAGCCTCGGCAATCAGTTTTCTGCTTCCTT
>JBDSMK010000504.1:0-3550 GCA_039915905.1 Ilumatobacteraceae bacterium | reverse complement strand
GACGCGGAGTCAGGGCCGGGTCCGGGGCGGGAGGCGTTGTCCGACTCGGTGTTCGGGCTGGTCTCGCAGCGTGGCGCAACGTACGAAAGGGCGCTCGAAGATTTCCGGAACGCCGCGTTGGAGTGGCGGCGGCTTTTCTCCGAGTTGCTCGGTACGTTCTTTTTGGTCCTGGTCGCGGCGGGTGGCCCGATGATGCAACAAGCCTTCCCGAGTTCGATCAGCCGCTCGGCTGCGGTTGTCGCGCCGGGCGTGATGGTCTTGGCAGTCATCTTGTTCATGGGCAAGGTGTCGGGAGCGCATCTCAACCCGGCGGTCAGTCTCGCGTTCGCGTTACGGCGAGACTTCCCGTGGGGGCGCGTGCCGGCCTACGTGATCGTGCAGCTCGCCGGGGCCGCGCTGGCGGCGTGGTTCTTGCAAGCGACCGTCCACGTCTCCGCCTTGTACGGGTCGAACTTCCCCGCTGCGCATTTCTCCGCCCTGGATGCGTTCTGGTTGGAGATGGTGCTGACGTTCGGGCTCATCAGCGTGATTCTCGGGACCGCCTCGGGCGCCCAGAACATTGGGATCATCGGCGCGTTCGGCATAGGCGGCTACATCGCACTCGCCGGTCTGTGGGCGAGTCCGCTCTCCGGCGCGTCGATGAACCCGGCGCGCACCTTCGGTCCTGACCTCGTCGCCGGTGACTTCCACGCGCTTTGGGTGTACGTCGCCGGGCCGTTTGCCGGTGCGGTCGTGGCAGTTGGTGCCGCGTTCGTCCTCCGAGGTGGAGGGGGCGGTCGAACGGGATCGACCGCCGCGCAAGGCGAGTTCGACACTCGACCTGCCCGACCTGACGACGCATAAAACCATAGGCCAATACCTGTTGGGCGAAACGACGACTGAAGCACGCCGGGAGAGTTGGAGGTCTTAACCGAACCCAGGGCGATTCAGTATCCCAACGCGAGATAATGGGGACCATCGATCTCGTTGGAGCGACCGTCAGCACGGCATCAGATCGGTGAGGAGATCACCCGGTCAATGCGACGCCCTCGGTTCGGGCACGATGGCCAGCACTGCCGTCTTGTCGCGGCAATCCTGGCGTTGATCGGCCTCGCACTCCTCTTCACAGAGACGAAAGGAACTCGCACATGAAGGCATTGCTCGCAACAGACGGAAGCCCCAGTGCAATCGAGGCGGCACACAAAGTGCTCAGCCTCCTCCACCCCGACGTGAAGATAGACGTGATGACGGTGATTCCCGAGACGGAGAACCCGATGGACACGGCCGGCGGCATGGAGGGTCCGGTGATCACCGTTGAGGAGGCCGACCAAGAGCACCTGATCGACGAGCGGCGCGGACGCGTTGCGCTTCGGTCGACGCTCGACGCGGTAGGGGCGCCCGAGACATCGGAGATGATTGAGGGATCCGACGCCGGCCGGGTCCTCTGTCGCCTAGCCGCCGAACGCGGTGTCGACTTGCTCGTCGTTGGCGGAAGCGACAAGGGCTGGTTCCAGCGTCTCGTTCACGGATCGGTGATGGAGTATGTCGTTCATCACTCGCCGTGCCCGGTACTCATCGTCCGACATGCCGGCAGCGACTGATCGGGTCGACCGCCATCCTGCGGCGCCGCTGGCCCGTATCCCGCTGCGAGTCCAAACAACCGGCGTCGGATGTCTGCCGGAGGGCGTGACGCTCGGGTTCCTTTCCGGTTTGGTGAACGGTGCTTCGATCGGGTTGGTGGTGGTCAGTGGCGGGACTCCCAGCGGAACCAACGTTGGCAGATGCGTAGGCCGGCGAAGGTCCAGATGCCGAGGACGATCAGGTCGATGCCGACGATCCCGGGGTCGCGGCTGGCGGGGTGGAAGGTGTGTTGGAGGCCGTGGGCGAAGGCTCGGACGGGGAAGATCTTGGCAGTCGTGTCGAGCCAGGTCGGGGCGTCGGCCAGGACCATCCAGATGCCGGAGATGAACGTGAGCGGCAACAACACGAGGTTGGTGATCGCAGGTGCGGCTTCTGCGTTGCGGATGGCTGCGGTGATCGCCAGGCCAAGCACGGTGAAGCACACCGTGCCGAGTGCCAGCGTGGCGATCAGCCCGGGGAGGGTTGCCAGTCGGATGTGCACGCCGTAGGCGGTGACGGCGAGGTTGCTGAAGGTGGCCATCATCAGGCCGTAGGCGAGGATGCCTGGAACGAACCAGGTCGAATAGGCGACACCGCCGAGCTCGTCGATGTGGTGGCCGCCGTTGATGGCGTTGAACACGACGAGGAACATCAATGGCAAGCCGATGCTGAAGAAGGCGCGTGGTCGGTTGCGCCAGAACGCGCGCTGCTCGAAGCGGATCTGGCGTATGGCTAGCCGCAAATCCTGTCGCAGCGTCGAACGTGATGCCGTGTGGACAGACGGTGGCGGGTCGGTGAGCGCGGTTCGACAGGCGGTGGTGTTCACGGTGGTGTTCATCGTGCGGTCTCCAGCGCGTTCGGGTCGGTGAGGGTGAGGTAGATGTCTTCGAGTGATGGCTGGTGGACAGTGAGGCGTCCGAGGGTCATCCCGGTCGACAGCGACCACCCGGTGAGAGTGTTCGCGTCGCGAACGCCGTCGGAGGTTTCGATGCGCAGAGCCCGGTCGTTCAGCTCCACCATGGCGTCACCGAAGTCAGGCAACCGTTCGGCCGTCACGCCGTCAGGCAAGGTGGCTTCCACCACGGTGTGCCCCCGGTCGCGGCCGCCGAGCGTCTCAGGTGTGCCTTCGGCGATGATCCTGCCGCCTGCGACGACGGCGATCCGGTCGGCCAGTGCTTGTGCTTCGTCCATGAAGTGCGTAGTGAGCAGCACGGTCTTGCCGAGGGCGGTGAGTGAGCGGATCATCGACCAGCTGGCGCGACGGGCGGCGGGATCGAATCCCGTCGTCGGTTCGTCGAGGAAGATCAGGTCGGGGTCGCCGACCAGCGCGAGGCCGACGTCGAGGCGCCGGCGCTGACCGCCGGACAGGTGACGGACCCGGTCGCCGGTCTTTGCGTCGAGCTCGACGAGGCGGAGGACGTCGGCCGTGGCGAGACGGCGCGGCGCGTAGCTCCCGTACATGTCGAGGACCTCGCCCACGGTCAAGTCGTCCTGCACACCGCATTCCTGGAGCACGATTCCGATACGTGCTCGGAACGCACGTTCGTGGCGGCCGGGATCGAAGCCGAGCACCCGGACAGCACCGCTCGTGCGGTCGCGGTAACCCTCAAGGATCTCGGTGGTCGTCGTCTTTCCAGCGCCGTTCGGGCCGAGCAGGCACATGACCTCGCCTTGCTCGACGGTGAAGCTGATGTCGTGCAGGGCAGTGAAGCCGCCGTAGTCCTTGGTGAGGTGGTGCACCTCGATCGTTGTTCCCATCATGGTCCTCCTACGCAGTTGCGATCGGTGCTCCGAGCCACTCGCAGATCTACCCCGAGCTGCAGCGGATGGCCGAGCGCGGCTGGGTCGTCGCCGGCGAGGAAGGCGCGCGGGGACGCCGGGACTACGAGATCACCGAGGCGGGCAGCGAGGAACTGCACCGTTGGCTCACTGGGGCGCGACCCGACCGCTC
>JBDSMK010000410.1:0-4930 GCA_039915905.1 Ilumatobacteraceae bacterium | reverse complement strand
GACCGTCGCTCGATATGCCCGCGATGTTCCGCGTACCCGCGCCGACCGGTTGCTGTTCGATCACGCGCTGGTTGGCTTGGCCATCGGCACCGCAATCCTGGTTGCGCTGTTCGGACCGTTCGTCGGGCTGCTCGCAGCATTCGTGCACGTCAACCTGTTCCTCGGGTCGAACGCCGCAGTAAACGCGATCGGTCACCACTTCGGTCGCCGCCCCTACCCGAACGGCGCCGGCAACCTGCAGTGGCTGGCGTTGCTCACTGCCGGCGAGGGCCTGCACAACAACCACCATGCTGCCCCCACGTCGGCTCGACTGTCGCACCGTTGGTTCGAGATCGATCCGGGATGGTGGGTGATCAAGGCACTCACTGTCACCCGACTGGCCAGGGTCCGTCTCACCGAGTTGCGACTGACCGCCACCTCCAGTCGTCCGAAGGTGTCTGTCTGACTTCCGTCGCCGCCGGGCGGGTGTTGACCGCCGCCGGTTGGATCGGCCCGGCGATCGTGGACATCGTCGATTCCGTGGTTGCGGCGATTCGCCCGACCTCCGGTCCCGTCGACGAACGGTTGCTTGTCCCGGGCTTCGTCGATCTCCAGGTCAACGGCATCGAAGATGTGGATGTCAGCAGCGCAAGCGGCGCCGATTGGGAGCGGCTCGACACCTTGCTGCTGGCACAGGGCGTGACCACGTGGTGCCCGACTCTGGTGACGATGCCGTTGTCGCGCTACGACGCGCCGTTGGCGCGTATTGCCGCTGCCATCGCCCGCCCACCTCTTCGGCGTCCCGCCATTGCCGGCGTTCACCTGGAGGGCCCTTTCCTCGGCGCTGCACCGGGCGCCCACCGTGTCGATCAGATCATCGACATCGATCGTGAGTGGCTTCGTCGGCTTCCGGCTGATGTGGCCATCGTGACGCTGGGCGCAGAACAGCCCGATGCGCCTGCGGCCATCGCCGAGCTGGTCCGACGAGGCGTGCTGGTGTCGATCGGTCACACCAGGGCCTCGGCCGTCGAGTTCGATTCGGCGGTGGCGGCAGGGGCCCGCCTGACAACCCACCTGTTCAATGCGATGAGCGGCGTGCATCATCGCGAGCCGGGCGTAGCCACGTTCGCAATCACCAATCCGGCCGTTTCGGCGTCTCTGATCGCCGATGCCGTACACGTTCACCCCCGGATCATCCGTCTGGCCGCGCAGGCACTCGGTGATGATCGATTGGTGTTGGTCACCGACGCGGTGGCATGGCGCGCGGGCGGCGTCGCCGGCAGGGCGATGGCGATGCGTGATGGTGCGCCGCGATTGGTCGACGGCACTCTCGCGGGTAGTGCGCTGACGATGGATGCGGCGATCCGCAACTGCATCGCGGCAGGTGTGGAACCTGTGACCGCACTACACGCGGCAAGCCGAAATCCCGCTCGGCTGCTGCGCCTTTTCGACCGTGGGGTCATCGAGGTGGGAGCACGGGCAGACCTTGTGGCTCTCACCGCAGATCACCAGATCGAACAGGTCTGGCAATCAGGGGCGCCGGTCGCGCGGTGATCGCATCACGAACTGTGGAGCTCAGCCAACTGGGGGCAGCAGGGTGAACGGCACGAGGTGCCACGGGCCGTGGTCGATGCGGCAGTGGGCGAAGATCTGGCTGTATTCGGTGAACTCCAGCTCGCCTTTCACCAGACGGTAGGTGAACTTGCCGGGGTCGACGGTGAACGGACTGACGTTTCTGGCGATCTGCTCTGCGTCGACGGAGGTGCCCTTGCGGAAGATCACTTCGAACACGCCCTCGCCGAGTTCGTCGGACGGGCAGAACAGAAGTGCAATGAGATGAGGAGAGATGGTGAGCGGCGCCGGCGAGGTGGCCGCCATTGAGAACATCACCCCGCTGAGGTCGATGCGCGTCGAGGGGCCCGGCGCCTGGCGCATCTCGAAGTTCTCGACAAACAGTGCTGAGACGATCTGCATCCGGCCGAGGGTACCCGCCGATGCGTGAACGAGTAGCGGCGTGTGACGTCGTCGTCGGTACCCGCGCGGGTGGACGGGGATAGGGTCAAGCTAGTGGTAACGACGCTGACCCCCGAGCAAGAGCAGCAGGCGATCTCCCTAATCCGCGGGTTCGCGATGGACGCACCGCTGAAGGCCAAGAGCGGACACCAGGGCACCGCAATGGCACTCGCGCCGTTGGCTCACGTGTTGTTCAGCCGGATCATGCGGTTCAATCCGGCGGATCCTTTGTGGCCTGATCGCGATCGTTTCATCCTCTCCAACGGCCATGCCTCGATCCTGCAGTACTCGATGTTGTACCTCACTAGATTCGGACTGACGCTCGACGACATCGAGGCATTCCGCACATGGGGTTCACTCACTCCGGGCCACCCCGAGGTGCATCACACCACGGGAGTCGAGGTCACCACCGGTCCCCTCGGTCAGGGCGTCGCCAACGCAGTCGGGATGGCGATCGCCGAGCGCTACCTGCGTTCCACGTTCGGTGCCGAAGTGATGGATCACCACACCTTCGTGATCGCCGGCGACGGCTGCCTGATGGAGGGTGTCAGCCACGAGGCGGCCTCGCTCGCCGGCCACCAGCAACTCGGCCGGTTGATCTGCATCTACGACGACAATCACGTGACCATCGACGGCGTGACCGAACTGGCGTTGACCGACGACGTGGTCGAACGCTTCAGCGCTTACGGCTGGGATGTGCAAAGCCTCGGCGAGATCGCCGACGACTGCGACGCTCTGGAGGCGGCCATCCGCGCTGCGATGGCCGTCACCGACCGTCCGAGCTTGCTTGTGCTGCGCAGTCACATCGCCACCCCTAGCCCAGACCTCACCGACAACCCGAAGGCCCACGGCAACCCGTTCACGGCCGAGCAGGTCACTCGCACCAAACAGGTGATGGGCATCCCCGACCAGCCGTTCTGGGCTCCCGCTGAGCTGGTACAGGCCTATCGCGACCTCGCTAGCGAACGCGGCGAGCAGGCCCAGTCGGCTTGGGCCAAGCGATTTGCAGCCTCCTCCGTCGACAACGCAGCGTGGAACGCATGCTGGGCTCGCAACGGAGTTGCCGGCTGGGACGCTTCGCTGCCGACGTTTGCACTGGGTGAGGAGGTCCCCACCAGGGTGGCCATCGAGAAGGCATTCAATGCCGCCCTGCCCGGCGTGCCAGGATTGCTTTCCGGGGCTGCTGACCTCACCGGCAACACCGGCACGAAGCTCGACGGTCAGCTCAACCAGTCCGCTGAACACCCGGCCGGCCGCCAGATCCACTACGGGGTCCGCGAACACGCGATGGGCTCGGCAATGGTCGGCATGGCCTGCCACGGCGGGGTGATCCCCGCTGGCGGTACGTTCTTCGTGTTCCTCGACTACATGCGGCCGGCAGTTCGCCTTGCCTCTATCTCGGCTTCTAAGGTCTTCTTCGTGTTCACGCACGACTCGGTGGGAGTCGGCCAGGACGGACCGACCCACCAGCCGGTAGAACATCTCGCCACGTTGCGGGCGATCCCGCACCTGCAGGTGATCCGCCCGGCCGACGCCAACGAGACGGTGGCAGCGCTGCGTGTCGCGATGGCCCACGAGGGACCGACAGCGTTCGTGCTCAGCCGTCAGAATATTCGGGTGTGCACAGACGGCAGCGCGGTGGCCAAGGGCGCAGGCATCGTCGTGTCCGCCGACGACCCGCAGATCGTGCTGGTCGGTACAGGCAGCGAGGTGGAGGTGTGCGTCGACGCAGCCACCGAACTGACCGCAGCGGGAATCAGCACGACGGTGGTCAGCCTGCCATCGTGGGATCGCTTCGAGGCTCAGACCAGTGACTATCGCGATCAGGTCTTCCCGCCGTCGGTACCTGTGCTATCGGTGGAGGCGGCGGTCACATTCGGCTGGGCCCGTTGGGCCGACGAGTCGATCGGGATAGACCGCTTCGGGGCAAGTGCGCCAGGTGCCGAAGTGCTCGACAAGCTTGGAATCAACGTCAAAAACGTGGTGGCACGCGCCACCGCCTTGGTCAACAAGGGGTTGTAATCATGGATCGTCTCGCCCACCTATACCACGAATTCGGACAGAGCCCGTGGCTCGACAACTTGAAGCGCGGCTACATCACCTCTGGTGAGTTGAACCGCCTGATCCAGCGCGGCATCCGCGGCCTCACCAGCAACCCGACGATCTTCCAGAGGGCCATTCAGGGTTCACCGGACTACGACGAGCAGTTCCGCGCATTGGCCAAGGATGAGAACCCGGTGATAGACGACTACTGGGCGATGGTGCTACAGGACATCAACTCCGCGCTTGACGCTCTTGCGCCGATCTACCAGGACAGCCACGGTACCGACGGGTTCGCCAGCGTCGAGGTAGCTCCCGATCTGGCGCACGATGCGGCGGGCACCGAACGTGCGGCGCGTGAACTGCATCAGCGCATCCATCGGCCCAACGTGATGGTCAAGATCCCGGCGACTGCGGAAGGCATAGCTCCGATCGAGGCGATGATCGGTGAGGGCCGAAACATCAACATAACGTTGATCTTCAGCCTCGACCGTTACCAGAAGGTTATGGACGCGTACCTTGCCGGACTCGAGAAGTTCGCCGAGTCCCCTGGTGCTCAGCTGTCCAGCGTGGCGAGCGTCGGCAGCTTCTTCATCAGTCGAGTGGACACCGAGATAGACCACCGCTTGGAGACCATCGGCTCTCCGGAGGCACTGGCGCTGCGTGGAAAGGGCGCTGTCGCCCAGGGGAAGCTCGCATACGAAATGTTTCAGAAGACGTTCAGCGGGCCACGGTGGGAGGCGCTGGCGGCGAGAGGTGCGGCGGTTCAGCGGCCGCTGTGGGCCAGCACGTCCACCAAGAACCCGGCGTATCCCGACACCCTCTACGTCGACGAGCTGATCGGGCCGGACACTGTCAACACCCTGCCGGAAGTGACCATCGAGGCGTTCGCCGATCA
>JBDSMK010000363.1:0-4846 GCA_039915905.1 Ilumatobacteraceae bacterium | reverse complement strand
ACGCCGCTGCTGCCCTGGCTGCCATCCCACTGGCCACCGGCTACGCGGTGTGGTGGCTGGTCTTCGGCGCTGACCCTGCTGCGGCGACCCACGCCGGCGGGCGGTCGCAGGTCGCCGGATACGCCCTCCATGGCCTTGACGCGACGTTCGCCGGTTTGACGGTGGTCGCCGGTCTGGGCGGCGTGGCACTGCTCGCCACGCTCGCGGTGACTGTGTGGCGCCGTTCCGGCGGTCCGTCGGCGCAGCTGATCGCCCTCGGCGCTACGGCTGCGCTGATGTTCGCCGGAATCGGCTGGCAGCGCGTCGGCTTCGGCATGGAAAACGCCGCTTCGTCGCGCTACGTGTACATGGGCGCAATGCTGCTGGCACCCGGGTTCGCGCTTGCCGTAGACCGCCTTGCGGTGCTCGCCGCCCCGGCGCTGCACGCCGGCCGACTCCTGCTCGTGGTGGCCATGCTGGTCAACACCGGCCACTTACTGGTGCACGCCACCGCGTGGAGCAAGCGCTCCACCTGCGAACGTACGGCACTGTCTCTGCTCGCGGGGTCGCCGGAGGCCGCGGCCGCGGCGGACCGCTCGTTACAGCCGCTGGCGTTCAGTCCCGACGTGCGGCTCGCAGACCTCGATCGACTTGTCGCCGAAGGGGCCTTCCGCGCACGCGTGCCGGCCGACGACACCGAACGCAGCCTGGTGCACGCAGTGCTGACGGTGCCGTCGAAAACCTGCCTTCCCACGTGACCGCAGTCGGAGCCGCATCGCTTTTTCACCGGCGCAAGGACCAGTCATAGCCTGTCGACATGCCTGAGTTCGAGTTCACCGAGTTGCTGCCACTGGGCCACGACGACACCCCATACCGACTGGTCACCACCGAGGGTGTCAGCACGGTCGACACTCCACTCGGCCGGTTCGTGAAAGTCCAGCCGGAGGCCCTGACGCTGATCACCCAGGAGGCGATGCGCGACATCGCCCACTTCCTACGCCCAGGCCACCTCCAGCAGTTGGCCAACGTTCTCGCCGACCCGGAGGCGTCCGACAACGACCGGTTCGTGGCTCTCGACCTGTTGAAGAACGCGTCGATCGCTGCCGGTGGCGTGCTGCCGATGTGCCAGGACACCGGCACTGCGATAGTCAAGGCCAAGAAGGGCCAACAGATCTACACCGGCGGCGGAGACGAGCAGGCCATTGCCCGCGGTATTTACAACACCTATCTGACCAGCAACCTGCGTTACAGCCAGATGGCACCGTTGACGATGTACGACGAGATCAACACCGGAAACAACCTGCCCGCAGAGATCAAGATCAGCGCGATCGACGGCGACGCCTACAAGTTCTTGTTCATGGCCAAAGGCGGTGGCAGCGCCAACAAGAGCTACCTGTACCAGGAGACCAAGGCGTTGCTCAACGAGCGGACACTGCTGCCGTGGCTGTTCGAGAAGATGAAATCGTTGGGTACGTCGGCGTGCCCGCCTTACCACCTCGCAGTGGTGATAGGCGGCACGTCAGCGGAGATGGCGGTGGAGACCGCCAATCTGGCCAGCACCCGCTACCTCGACACGCTGCCGACCACCGGCAGCAAGATCGGCCACGGCTTCCGTGATGTGCAATTGGAGGCGAAGGTGCTGGCGCTGGCCCAGCAGACCGGCATCGGTGCGCAGTTCGGCGGCAAGTACTTCTGCCATGACGTGCGCATCGTTCGGCTGCCGCGTCACGGCGCCAGTTGCCCCGTGGGCATCGCCGTGTCGTGCAGCGCCGACCGTCAGGCGCTGGGCAAGATCACCGCCGACGGGATATTCCTCGAGCAGTTGGAGACCGACCCGGCGCGGTTCCTGCCCGACGTGACCCATGACGACCTGGCGGAAGAGGCCGTCGTGCACGTCGATCTCAATCGGCCGATGAGCGAGATCCGTGCCGAGCTCAGTGGCTACCCGGTCAAGACCAGGGTGATGCTGTCCGGCCCGATGGTGGTGGCTCGCGACATCGCCCACGCCAAGATCAAGGAGCGCCTGGACGCGGGCCTCGAGATGCCGCAGTACATGCAGGACTTCTGCGTTTACTATGCGGGGCCGGCTAAGACCCCGACCGGAATGGCGTCGGGTTCGTTCGGTCCAACCACTGCCGGCCGAATGGACAGCTATGTGGCCGACTTCCAGGCGGTCGGTGGCAGCTTGGTGATGCTCGCCAAGGGCAACCGCAGCCGAGCTGTCACCGATGCGTGCAAGAAATTCGGTGGCTTCTACCTCGGCTCGATCGGTGGCCCGGCGGCACGGCTGGCGCAGGACTGCATCACCAAGGTGGAGGTGCTCGAGTTTCCCGAGCTTGGAATGGAGGCCGTGTGGAAGATCGAGGTCCGTGACTTCCCGGCGTTCATCGTCGTCGACGACAAAGGCAACGACTTCTTCGAACTCGTCAACCGCCAGTACGTCGCCCCGGTCGCCGCCTCACCAGTCAGCGTCCGCTGAGACGACGACGGACGGGCACACGAGTTGGGCCTTCAGGCGAGACTGACTAGCTCCAGCCAATCAGGTGAGAAGTAGTCCACCTGACCGTCCGGCATCAACAGCACCTTCGTCGGCTTCAACTGCTCGACGAATGGCGTGTCGTGGCTGACGAACACGATCGTGCCCTTCCAACTACCTAGCGCGTCGGCCACCGCCTGCCTGCTCGGAGGGTCCAGGTTGTTGGTCGGCTCGTCGAGCAGCAGCAGGTTGTTGCGCCCGATCATCAGCATCGCCAGTGCGAGCTTGGTCTTCTCTCCACCCGAAAGGGTGCCGCTCTCCTGATAGACCTTCTCGCCAGACAGGCCCATCATCCCCAGCAGTCCGCGCAACTGGGTTTCGGTGAGGATCACGCCAGCAGGAACCGCTGAGCGCATGTTATCGAGCAGGGTGCGGTCCGTCAACAGGTTGTCGTGCTCCTGCGCGTAGTAGCCGACGTTGACGTTGTGTCCGAAGTGGAAGTCGCCGAGGTTGGCGGTCGTCTCGCCGGCCAGGATACGCAACAGGCTGGTCTTGCCTGCCCCGTTCAGTCCGAGCACGAGCAACCGGTCGCCGCGGGCCAGATCGAAAGATACGTCCTCGAATACGGCCGGTCCGCCATACGCCTTGGACAACTGCGATGTGGTCAGCACTGTCGACCCACACGATGGCGGGTCCGGGAATCGCACCCGCAACATCCGGTCGCTCGGGCCGACCTGCACCCGTTGGGACTCGAGCCTGGCGATCTGCTTCTCCTTGCTGTGTGCCATCGCCGCCTTGGTGGCCTTCGCGCCGAAGCGATCGACAATGGTCTGCAGCCGGGCGATCTCCTTTGTCTGCATCGTCGCCTGCTTGGCCATACGTTCCTCGTCACGGGCCCGGGAGGTGCGGTACTGGGTGTATGTGCCCTTGTATTCCACCAGCGTGCCGACCGCGTCCTCGGTCGGGCGGTCGAGGTGCACCACCCGGGTGATCGCCTCGTCCAGCAGTTCAAGGTCGTGGCTGATCACCAGCATTGCGCCTCGGTAAGCGCGCATGAACCCGAGCAGCCACGTCTTTGCGTCGACGTCTAGGTGGTTGGTCGGCTCGTCGAGCAGCAGCGCCTCGCTGCCGGCGAACAGGATCCTGGCCAACTCGACACGCCGCCGCTCGCCGCCGCTGAGCACGCCGATCGGCAGTTCCATCCGTTCCCCGTGAATGCCGAGGCCGGCAGCAATGCTGCGCGCCTCGCTCTCCGCGGCATAACCACCCGATGAGGAAAAGTCGTCTTCTGCCTTGCTGTAGCGCGCCACGTTGCGCTCGCTGGGGTCTTCCTCCATCGCGATCCGCAACTTCTCGATGCGCACGATCTTGTCGTCGATACCCCGACCGGACAGCACGTGCGTGATCGCCAACCGCTTCTCCAGAGCCTCATCGATCCGCGGATCCTGCGGGAGGTAGCCGAAGCCACCGCGACGGACCACTCGCCCACCGGTGGGCTCGGCCTCGCCGCCTAGCACCCTGAACAGGCTCGTCTTGCCAGCACCGTTGCGACCGACGAGGCCGACCTTGTCACGGGCCATCACCGTGAACGAGGCGTCGGCAACGATCAACCGACCGCCGACCTCCACGGAGAGACTCTGCACCTGTAGCACATCGATCTAGGGTGTCACCGGAACTGCCGTACCGCAACCACCCGGGAGCGACGGGTGACACGAACATCTCGGAACTACGCTCGTAGGGTGCAAGCAAGCTGTGTGGTCGCCTCGCCGACGAGAGGCTCACGGTTGCTGCCAATCGCGGCTTGGGCCGGTGTTGCCGGTGCAGCGGTTGTGGTCGCCACCCACGATCCAGCATCGCCAGGAAACCATTTTCCGGGATGCATCTTTCACAGTGCGACCGGACTGTGGTGCCCGGGCTGTGGGCTGACTCGTGGCGTGCATGCCCTGCTTCGACTCAACATCGGCGCGTCGATGTCCTACAACGTGTTCACGCCATTCGTGGTCATCGCAATCCTTGCGGCCCTCGTCTCGTGGACCAGCAGCACCTTGGGCATGCGCTGCTGGAGGTTACAGCCGGCAGCGCAACGCCGTCTTGTGGTGTGGGCCACGGTGCTGCTCGCGGTCTACGGGGTGCTGCGCAACATCCCCGCCGCGCCATTCAGGGCGTTGGCCCCGTAGCAGACGTGCCAGCTCTTGCGGGGTCACGTCGCGGTCGCGTGTCCGCTGGCTGTTGTCACC
Organism: Ilumatobacteraceae bacterium; assembly: GCA_039915905.1. GTDB lineage: Bacteria > Actinomycetota > Acidimicrobiia > Acidimicrobiales > Ilumatobacteraceae > JAODBQ01. The sequence continues at coordinate 154 of JBDSMK010000363.1, read as the reverse complement.
GGACCACGGGTGGTAACCGAAGTGGTAATCGAAGTGGTAATCGAAGTGGTAACCGAAGTTGTACCCGTGGTCGGACTCGTGGTCGGACTCGACGGCATACTGCCGCCGCCGCCAGCGGACGTCGTGGTGGTGGCCGACGAGCGGCGCACGGTAG
>JBDSMK010000359.1:0-5349 GCA_039915905.1 Ilumatobacteraceae bacterium | reverse complement strand
GAGCACGTCGCCGTTGCGGCCGGAGTTCTGGACGTAGCTGTTGCGGGCGTCGCGGTCGAGAACGGTCACGGCGCGACCCTGGCAGGGGATCGGTTTCGGCTGTTGGGCTGCTGGCCGAAGCGGTTCGGGCCGAACCAGGTGCTTTGCGAGTCGATCGAGGTGGCTTGTGTGGCGATCGCGTTGATGCCCACCACCGAAACCGCAGCCACGGCCAGCGCCGCAGCCGCCGCCAGCACACGTCGCCGTGGGCGTTGCGCCGATTTATCAGCCGATGCATCAGGGGGCGTGCCGTCCTGATTGTCTGCCGGCCACCACAACGGTCGTGCTTCGTTGTGCATTCGTCTGCCTCCTCCCGGTTCTGATCGTTCCCGCATTAGGCCACCGGTGAACCCAAGTCGTACAGCGCCATGCCGCCGACGCGCAGCAACGTGCCGTGCTCGGTGGCCCAACCGAGGATCGATCCGCTCGACGCCCGACCTCCGCGCACGCCGTAGGCGCCGGTCAACAGGTACCTCACCCGGCCGGCCGCGACAAGTCCTTGGAATTCGGCGAGGGTGGGTGCGGGATCGCTTCCATTGAATCCCCCGATGGTCAGCACCGGCAACCCGCTTGCGATGATGATCGGCTCGGTTGTAGACGCTCCGACGGCCGCGACGATGAACTCGGCGTTCCCACGGTGGGCCTCGAGGTATGAGACCAGGGTCTGTTGGCCCGTGTCGCCGCGCCGTGCCGGAACGGTTAGGTGCTGACCGAAGATCAGCCCACCGAGACCGAGGCCGCGCACTGCTGGGCCGGCAATGACCATCGAACCGCTGCCGGGGTTGGCCACCGTGGTCATCGAATATGCCAACGGCGCGGCCAGCAAGGTGACAGCGGCGGCACCGGCCGCGACGATGACCAGTCGGCGGTGGCGTGCGATGGTGCCTGCCACCAGCCCGGCGCATGCAACTGCTCCGCCGATCACTATCGCGGTGCGCAACCCTGAGGCGTAGCTAGGGCTGCGGCGCAGCATGCCGACCGCCAACCCGGCGGTCACCGCTATCGCAACCGGCAGGATCAGGCGCAACGACGCGTGGTTGCGGCCCAACTGCCAAAGGGCGATGGCTCCGGCACCTGCCAGAGCGGCCACGGCGGGCGCCAGTTGCACGGTGTAGTACGGGTGGAAGATGCCCTTGGAGAAGCTGAACACGGCAACGCAGGTGACTGCCCAGCAACCCCATAGCAACCATCCGGCAAGCTCCAGGCCACGCCTTCGTAGAGGGTCGCGCAGCCACAGCCACAGCCCGGCGAGCAGCCCCAGGCCAGCCATCGGGAACAACCAGCCAACCTGGCCGCCGACCTCGCCGCTGAGCATCCGCCACAACCCCGGCGTGCCGCCGAAGCCGACTGCGCTGCCGATTCGGTTGGCGCTGGTGCCGCCGAACACCCGGTCGAAGCCGTTGTAGCCGAGCATCAGACTGACTATCGAGTTGTCGGAGGTGGAACCGATGTAGGGACGCGATGCGGCGGGGACGACGACTACGACGAGCGTGTACCAGCCCGCCGAGACGACAAGCACTCCGAGTGCCATTGCCAACTGCCACAGCCGCCGCCCAAGCTTCGGCGGACCGGCGACAAGGTACACGAGGGTCATCGCCGGAAGCACCAGGAAGGCCTGCAGCATCTTGGTGTTGAACGCCAACCCGGTGAGCGCGGCGGAGATCAGCAGCGGCCTTGTGCTTCCCGATTCCAGTGCATTCCACAGCGCCCACGTAGCCGCCAGAGCGAGCAGTGTGAGCATCGCATCGGGGTTGTTGCTGCGGAAGATGACGGTGGCCACCGGGGTGACGGCGAAGCCGGCTGCGGCCAGGTGGGCGGCGGTGTCGCCCTTCCAGCGGCGCACCAGATGATGCAGAATCAGCACCGAGGCGACGCCGGCTAGGACGTTCGGCAGCAACATCGACCACGGCGAAAAACCGAACAGCCGCGCCGACAGGCCGGGGAGCCACATTGCCACCGGCGGCTTGTCGACGGTGATGAAGCTGCCAGGATCAAGTGACCCGAAGAACCATGCCTTCCACGACACGCCGCCGCTGCGGATCGCTGCTGCGTAGAAGTTGTTGGCGTTGCCCACGGCTGCCAGGTTCCAGGCGTAGAGCACTGCGGTGGCCACCGCTATGGCTGTGGTGATCCAGCCGTTTCGAGTCGGCCTCGGCAGCCGCAAGCGCCTCGAAGGATGCGCGCCGGGCGCAGTATCGGGATGTTGGCTGGCGTGATCGCCGAGAGTTGTCGGCTCGACGCATCGTTGCACCACGGCCGGCTCGTCGTCGAGCGCGTCGGGCGCCGCGCCGAGGTCGATCACGTCTGCTGAATGTAACTGTGAGGCGCACGGCTGTCTTCGCGGCCGGCATACTTCTAACCGAACTCACGACCGCCCGCTTTCGGCGGTCAACCGGCTGCGGCAGCCTTCATCAACACCAGTTCGGCGGAAATGCGGTCGTGAACCGTGTCGCGCAGGCTGGACAGATCGTCCATCGTCATCCCAGTGGTCTCGATCGGTTCCAGCACTCGCACCTCGGCATCGGCGACGCCGAATCGCCAATCGCCTTTGCGCAGTGCCGGCCGGGCGCCGTGCACCGCCAGCGGCAGCACCGGTGTGCCGGTTTCGATGGCCAGGCGGAACGCCCCGGTCTTGAACTGCTGCAGCTCACCGTCGAGGGTGCGCGTGCCTTCCGGGAAGATCATCACGCTGACCTTGTGGTTCAGCCGGTCCTTGCACGCTGACATCGCCGCGATCACGCTGTCGCGCTCGCCGCGCACCAGCTTGATGTCGCCGGCCATACGCATCAGCCAACCGACCAGCGGATACTTGAAGAAATCCTCCTTGGAGAGCCACTTCATCTCCCACGGCAGGTGCGAGATCAGCAGGATGTCCACGAAGCTCTCGTGATTGGCGACCACAACGTAGGGACGGCGCGGATCGCTGATCTTGGTGCCGCTGGTGCGGAACCTCCACAGCGGGTTGAGTGCGCCATGCACCACGGTGAGCTTGCGGAACAGGTAACCCGCGGCGTAGTGGCCCTTGTCGAACGGGCCAGTGACCAGTCGCACGATGCCCACCAGCGGCACCCAGACGATGACCACCACTCCCAGCACGAACCACGACCACGCCGAGAGCACACCGCGGATCACTCCGTTTCCGAGTAGACGAGAACGAAGCGAACGGCCAGTCATCGGTCCATCGTGGCACGCCGCGAGCCATGGTGCGGTCTCGGTCGACGTATCGCGCAGGCCTCGGTGGTTGCCGGGCGGATGCCCGGTGAATGCGCGGCCGAGTGGTGGCGCGTCGTCGCGACGGCCTCGAGGTAATAGCGTGTCGGCCGTGTCTGGCGAAGGTCTCGATCCTGATGTGCAGGAGCTGTTTGACGCCGCTCTGGCGGTGCACGCCAATGCTTATGCGCCCTACTCCAGGTTCAAGGTCGGCGCGGCCGTGCGCACTTCTTCGGGCCGGGTGTTCGCCGGGTGCAACGTGGAGAACGCGGCCTATCCGCAAGGTGCCTGTGCCGAGGCGGGGGCGATCGCAGCGATGGTCGCAGCAGGCGAGCGGTCGATCGTCGCGGTGCTGACGATCTGCGATGGCACCGAGCTTGGCACCTGCTGCGGCGGCTGTCGCCAACGGCTGCGCGAGTTCGCGGCACTCGACGCACCGGTGTATGCAGCCGACGTCAACGGGGTGCGAGCCACTTTCACGATGGCCGAACTGTTGCCGAATTCGTTCGGCCCGGAGAACCTCGTATGACTGAGAACCTCGGTCATGACCGCAGAACGTGTTACGACTGGCGTGGCGACGTCAGCTGAACCATTGCCTGGCGGGCGCCGTAATCGAACAACAGCGACTGTAGAACCAAAGGGGAGAAGATGAATCGAGCGATTCGTACGACGGCAGGTATGGCAATGCTGATCGGACTGACCGTGGCTGGGTGCTCCAGCAGCACCAAGTCGGCATCGACCACCAAACCGGCGGTTACCGCCGTCGCTGGGGTCACAACGGTTGCGGCCACTACCGAGTCCAGCGGCTCCGGCAGTTCCACAGGCCCGGCCGCCGCCGACGCGACGATCACGATCAAGGGTTTCGCGTTCGAGATCCCGGCGAGCGTCGCTGCCGGCAGCACGATCACGATCAAGAATGACGACTCCGCCAATCACACGTTCAGCGACAAGGGCGGAAAGTTCGATGTGAAGATGGCCGGCAACAGCTCGCAGCAGTTCGTCGTACCGGGTCCGGGCACGTACAACGTCGTGTGCCATATCCACTCCAGCATGAGCGGCACTCTCGTCGTCAAGTAGGTCCGAGTCATACGCTGGAGACGTGTCGAACTCGCGTGCGCCGTACCTGACCGCCAAGCTGCAGGGCTTCGGGACCACCATCTTCGCCGAGATGTCGGCGTTGGCGGTGGCCACCGAAAGCGTCAACCTCGGCCAGGGCTTTCCCGACAGCGACGGGCCGGATGAGGTGCTCGACGCCGCCGTGAAGGCGATCCGCGACGGCCTCAACCAGTACCCGCCAGGCACCGGTATGGCCGTGCTGCGCGAAGCCATAGCTGCTCACCAGCAGCGCTTCTACGGACTCGATTACGACCCCGATGACGAGGTGCTGGTGACCGTCGGGGCCACCGAGGCGTTGGCCGGCGCGCTGCTCGGGCTGCTCGATGTGGGCGACGAGGTGGTGCTGTTCGAACCGATGTACGACAGCTATCAGGCGTGCATCGCGCTGGCCGGAGCCGTGCCGCGTCCGGTGACGCTGCGCCCGCCGGCCTACGGATTCGATGAGCAGGAGTTGCGTTCTGCGATCGGTCCGCGCACCAAGTTGTTGCTGATCAATACGCCGCACAACCCCACCGGCAAGGTGCTCGACCGTGCCGAACTGCAGATCATCGCCGATCTGGCCGTCGAGCACGACCTGATCGTGGTGACCGACGAGGTCTACGAGCACATCGTGTTCGACGGCGTCGAGCACATCCCCCTGGCCACGCTGCCAGGGATGCGCCAACGAACACTGCAGATCTCCAGTGGTGGAAAGACGTTCAGCACTACCGGTTGGAAGATCGGCTGGGTGTGCGGCCCGCCTGCATTGGTGGCCGCGGTGCGTACCGCCAAGCAGTTCCTCACCTACGTCGGTGGGGCGCCGTTCCAGCCGGCGATCGCCGTCGGCCTGGGGTTACCTGACGCATGGTTCGAGGGATTCCGCGCCGACATGCAGGCCAAGCGCGACCGCTTGATGCCGGGCCTGGTCGAGGCCGGGTTCGAGGTATTTCCCAGCCGCGGCACGTACTTCGTTACGGTCGACATCCGGCCGCTGCAACCCGATGG
>JBDSMK010000276.1:0-4951 GCA_039915905.1 Ilumatobacteraceae bacterium | reverse complement strand
ATGAGGTCTGCCGCATCGCGTGCGGCTCGGTCTTCGATGCCGGTGCCGATGTACGGCGCTTCGGCGCGCACCAGCGGCACCGCCTGGCGCTGCATGTTGGCGCCCATCAGGGCACGGTTGGCGTCGTCATGCTCCAGGAAGGGGATCAAGGCGGTGGCCACTGAAACGATCTGCTTCGGACTGACATCCATCAACTGCACCTCTTCGGGCGGCACCGAGGCGATGTCGGTGGTGGCACCGAAGAAGCTCTCTGCTTCCAACATCTTGCGGAGATCTTCGAGGCTCGCAGCTTGAGGGCTGCGACGCACCAGAACCCTGGCGTCCTTGAAGGTGCCGTCGGCGTTGATTGGGGTGTTGGCCTGGGCGACGACGTAGTTCTCTTCCTCGTCGGCGGCCATGTAGCGGATCTTGGAGGTCACCTTGCCGTGCTCGACGACGCGGTAAGGCGTCTCGATGAAGCCGTAAGGGTTGACCCGCGCGTATGTGGACAACGCTCCGATGAGACCGATGTTGGGACCCTCTGGGGTCTCGATCGGGCACATCCGGCCGTAGTGGCTGAAGTGCACGTCGCGGACTTCGAAGCCGGCACGCTCGCGACTCAGACCACCGGGCCCGAGAGCCGACAGGCGGCGACGGTGGGTGAGGCCCGAAAGCGGGTTCACCTGGTCCATGAACTGCGACAGCTGCGAAGTGCCGAAGAACTCCTTGATCGCCGCAACCACAGGGCGGATGTTGACCAGCGTGGTAGGCGTGATCGCCTCCACGTCCTGGGTGGTCATCCGCTCGCGCACGACGCGCTCCATGCGGCTCAGACCGATGCGCACCTGGTTCTGGATCAGTTCGCCGACGCTGCGGATGCGGCGGTTGGCGAAGTGGTCCTGGTCATCGAGGCGGTAGCCGGGCTCCTGCTTGACGAGGTGCAGCATGTAGCTGACCGCGGCCAGCACCTCATTGGGGCGCAGCACGTCGACGTCGTCGGGGTCGCTGGCCAAGTTGCGCTTGGTGGGGTCCTCGCTGTCGGTCTTGAAGTAGCTGCCGAGCTCGATGGTGCCTGGCCCGAACAGCTCGTCCAACTTGGCGATCTCGGTACCCAGCTTGCGGTCCAGCTTGTAGCGCCCGACGCGGCTGAGGTCATAGCGGCGGTTCTCGAAAAACGCATTGCGGAAATAGGCCTTGGCCGACTCCGTCGTCGGCGGCTCGCCCGGCCGGGCCCGCTTGTAGATCTCGACCAACGCCTCGTTCTGCGTCGGAGCGATGTGCCGCTCCTTCTCCCACTGGCCTTCGAGGAAGTCGAAGTGGGCGACGAACCGCTCGATGAACCCGGGGGCGTGGTCCTCGTCGTAGCCGAGGGCGCGCAGCAACGTGAAGATCCCCATCCGCCGCTTGCGGGCGACGCGGGTGCCGGCGGTGACGTCCTTGCCGGGCTTCTGCTCGACGTCGAACTCCAGCCACTCACCACGGTAAGGGTGGACGGTCCCCTTGACCAGCTGGTGCTTGCTGAGGTTGCGGAGCCGGAAGCGCTCACCGGGCTCGAAGATCACCCCGGGGCTGCGGACCAGCTGGGAGACGACGACACGCTCGGTGCCGTTGATGATGAAGGTGCCCTTCTCGGTCATCATCGGGAAATCACCCATGAACACCGTCTGCTCTTTGATCTCACCGGTGTTGCGGTTCATGAACCGGGCGCGCACGAAGATCGGCGCGCTGTAGGTCATGTCCTTCTCTTTGCACTCCTCCACCGTGAACTTCGGCGGCGGACGGAGGTCCTCGTCGTCGGCGTCGGATTCCAGCTCCAGTTGAAGGACCTCGGAGAAGTCCTTGATCGGAGAGATGTCACGGAACGTCTCGGCTAGTCCCTCTTTGAGGAACCATTCGAAACTCTCCCGCTGTACAGCGATCAGGTCGGGGAGCTCCAAGGGCTCCTCGAGGTTGGCGAACGAATACCGTTCGCGAGACACGGAACGAGTGGCCACAGTTACTCCTCGTGTGCAATCAGTTTTGCGGTCTTCAGCATCGGGGCGCGCAAGGTGAGCAATCGAGAATAGAGACAGCAAACGGAACGCACGGCAACGAGCGAGCCTAACTGGCAGGCACGCCAATGTCAACCGCCTCGGCGACTCGGCCGGGCAGATTCCGTAGCGGCAAACGGTAAGCCCCGCCCGGCGCGATGTCAAGGATTTCCGGACGCGCAACGACCCGGAGGCGCATCACGCGCTCGCCGGGTCGTTGTTGCATAGCTTTGCCCCGCAGGGCTTGAATCGCTCGTGCCCCGCAGGGCTGGCGACTGGACTTCGGTCAGCGCACTTCGACGCTGGCACCGGCCTCTTCGAGCTTGGCCTTGGCGGCGGCTGCGGCATCCTTGGTGGCCTTTTCCAGCACCGGCTTGGGCGCCGCATCAACCAGGTCCTTGGCTTCCTTCAGACCAAGGCTGGTGAGCTCGCGGACAACCTTGATGACCTGGATCTTCTGACCACCGGCGGCGGTGAGGACGACGTCGAACTCGTCCTTCTCCTCCTCGGCGGGGGCTGCAGCTGCGCTACCACCGCCGGCGGCAGCAGCGGCGACCGGGGCAGCCGCGGTGACGCCGAACTTCTCCTCGAACGCGTCGAGCAGGTCCTTCAGCTCGATGACGGTGAGGTTGGCGATGGCGTCGAGGATCTCGTCCTTGTTGAGAGCCATGATTGTTTCTCCTTGAAATTTTGTACTTGCGAATGTTTGACGGACTTGCGTGATTGCGTCAGCGGAAACAGCCGATCAGGCGGCTTCCTGCTGCTCGATGAGGGCCTTGAGGCCGTAGGCGAAGTTGCGCGGCAGGGCTTGCAGCAGGTTGGCGGTCTTCACCAGCGGAGCCTGCAGGGCTCCGGCGAACTTGGCCAGCAGCACTTCGCGGCTGGGTAGTTCGGCGATCGTCTCGACATCCTTGGTGGTCAGCAACGCGCCACCCATCGAGCCGCCCTTGATCACCAGCAGCGGGTTGGTGCGGGCGACGTCGCGCAGCACCTTGGCCACTGCGGCTGGATCACCGCTGACGAACGCCAGGGCGGTGGGGCCGACCAGCAGATCGTCGAGGCCGTTGACGGCGGCACGTTCGGCGGCGAAGCGCACCAGTGTGTTCTTGTAGACCTTGTACTCACCGCCGGCGGCGCGCAACTGCCGGCGCAAGGCTGCCAGTTGGCCGACGCTCATACCGCGGTACTCGGTGACGATGACCGCATCGGCTGCCGAAAGCTTGGCGGCAACCTCGTCGACCACCGCGACCTTCTCTGCACGGGGGTTCTCTGTACTCATGTACACCTCCTTTCGCTTCTACTCGTGGTGCTCGCTGGAAAGCGAACACACGAGGAGCGGGAGGGGCCGCATCGGACTCCACTCGTTCCATCTGCATTCACCTCGGTTGGCGACCGTTCGAGACGGCCATTATCCACAGGGTGGACCAACGGTCTTAGGCGAGCAACCGATGATTCGGTTGTAACGGCTGGTGAGCATACCCGCGTTCAGCGCTGATCGCCGCGGCGTTGGGATTCGGCGCGGCGTTGGGATTCGGCGCGGCGTGGGATTCGGCCATCGCCGCAGCGCACGCGTCGGGGTTGCGTGCCACCCATGCCGCGATTTCGGAGGCGGGGCTCAACTGCTCGCCGTGGCGCCAGGCGTCGAGGTAGCGCCACGGCCATATCACGCCGCGGCGTACCGCCCATTCAACGCCGGGGCATGGCGGCGACAAGCCGAAGTGCACGTGGCACGCTCCGGCCTTACCGGTCTCGCCGACCCGCGCCAGCGGATCACCGACGTGCACCTGCCCACCGGGTTCGAGGCTCGCGACGATGGTCTCGAAGTGGGCGAGGTAGTAGCGCACGCCGTCGTCGCCGAGGATGCTGATCGACAGCCCGCCGCGAGTGGCCGGGTCGTCGGTGGCGGCGTCGTAGTCGTCGTGGCGGCGCACCTCCAGCAGGGTGCCGTTCACCGGCGAGGTCACCTCCGTGCCGCACCCGGTGGTGGCAAAGATGTCCGACGCCGGATAGTCGTGATGAGTGTGGCCGTAGCTGATCTTTGCTGCCGTGATCGGTACCGCATAGGGCGTGGACAGCGGCCCCGACCCGGTCGCCGTGTGGTAAACGGACACGGGCGGCCACGACGATGAGATGTTCGGGGCGAGGTCTGATGGGGTCGGAGCAACCGCGATCGCCGACGATTCGGTGCTCGTAGCGGTCGTGTTGGTGGCGGTGGGGGCTGTGGCGGCGGCAACGTTGGCGGGGCCTTGCGCGGCCGGTGGATCACCGCCGCAGGCACTTAGCAGCACAGCCACCACGACCGCTGCAGCAGCGACCCGCAGCGCCGGCTGCGACCGAAGCCGCGAGCCGTGGTTGGTCAACCCGGCATCTCGAACTGCACCGCACTGCGCACCGCCACCACTGGCACGATGTGGGCGGCGATCAACTCCTGGTGCTGGGCGTTGGCGACGTAGGAGCGATAGTCGCCGATGTTGTCGAACTCGGCGATGATCACTAGGTCGTAGTTGCCGTCAACCAGGCCGACATCCTCACCGAAGTGATAGCCGCGGATCTCAGGTACCTGAGAGGGCAGCCGGCTGAGCCCGTCGAGCAGTGCGGCGCGTTGCTCGGCCGTGGCACCCTCGACGTAGCGGAACATCACCACATGACGGAATTTGCTCATAGCAGCCCCGCATAACTGCCGCCGTCGACATGGATCTGCACACCGGTGGTGTACTTGGCCTGCTCGCCGCACAGGAACGCCACCACGGCGCCGAAATCGGCGGGATCGCCAATTTTGCCGGTCGGTATGCCGGCTGCTGCGCGCGACTGGTCGGCGCCATACAACTCGGTGATCCGCTGCGTGGCGTGCAACCCGGGTTGCACGGTGTTCACCGTCACCCCGTCGGCGGCGACCTCGGTGGCCAACGTCTTTAGGAACCCGGTGACACCGGCGCGCGCCG
>JBDSMK010000273.1:0-4383 GCA_039915905.1 Ilumatobacteraceae bacterium | reverse complement strand
GAGGTGGGGGAAGGTCGGTTGTGCTGTGAGCGCTGGACCGACAATGTCTCACCCTCAGGCGATGACGGCCACCACATCGCCGGCACCAACCGTGTCGCCAGCGGCGACTTTGATCTCCTTCACCGTGCCGGGCTTCTCGGCAACGATCTGGTTCTCCATCTTCATCGCTTCGAGCACAACGACGGCCTGGCCGGCTTCCACGGTCTGGCCCACTTCCACCAGCACCTTGACGATGGTGCCCTGCATCGGCACCTCGACGTTGCCGTTGCCACCGGCCGCGGCTCCGCCCTGTCCGCCGGCTGCCCGAGTGGGCTTCTTGGTGCTCTTGGCGTGGCCGTCGGCGACGACCATCACGCCAGTGTCGGGGACCCACATCTTCACTCCGAAGCGCTTACCGTTGACCTCCACGGTGGTCGACCGCTCCACCAGAGCAACGTCGTGGTCGGATGCCGGCGCAGCAGGCTTAGGTGCCTCGATACCGCTGAGGTCCAGCGTTTCCTCCACCCACTTTGTGGAGTGCTTCATCGTCTGGAAGTCGGTGTGGCGAAGGATCGCGAGGTCTGCCGGGATGGTGGTGGCGACACCTTCGACGACCATCTCCTCGAGCGCCCGGATCGTCCGCGCGATGGCCGTCGGGCGGTCCTTGCCCCACACGACCAACTTGCCGACAAGGTTGTCGTAGTACTGGCTGATGGTGTCGCCGGACTCGTAGCCGGCGTCGAAGCGCACCCCGAAGCCATCCGGCGCGACCAGTTTGGTGATCGTGCCTGGCGAGGGCAGGAACTTGCCGCCGGCGGGGTTCTCGGCGTTGATCCGCACCTCGATGGCGTGGCCTCGCCGCAGCGCGGTGACCTCGGACTGCGTCATCGGCAGGGGCTCGCCGCTGGCCACCCGGATCTGCCACTCGACGAGGTCGATCCCGGTGATCACCTCGGTGACCGGGTGTTCCACCTGAAGGCGGGTGTTCATCTCCAGGAAGAAGAACTCGCCGTCTTGGTAGATGAACTCAACCGTGCCGGCGTTGTAGTAGCCAACTGCCTTGGCGGCCTTGATCGCCGCCTCCCCCATGGCCTCCTCGATGCCGGCGCCCAAGGCCACAGCGGGGGCTTCCTCGATCAGCTTCTGATGGCGGCGCTGGGACGAGCAGTCACGCGAACTGACCCACACCACGTCCCCGTGTTGGTCGCCGACGATCTGAATCTCCACGTGGCGCGGCCAGGTCATATAGCGCTCGACGTAGATCTCGTCTCGTCCGAAGAAGGCCTTCGACTCTCGCTGGGCGGACTCCATCGCCTCTTGCACCTCTGCCGCGCTGTTGACCACCTTCATGCCCCGTCCACCACCGCCGAACGCGGCCTTGATCGCCACAGGCCAGCCACTGCTCTCGCCGAAAGCGCGTATCTCGTCTGCCGAGGTGACGAACTCGATGGTCCCTGGCACGATCGGCGCTCCGCCGCGCAGTGCGGCCTTGCGGGAGCTGACCTTGTCGCCCATCTCGATGATCGCCGACGGCGGGGGCCCGATGAACGCCACCCCGTCGTCGATGATCGATTGCGCGAAGTCGGCGTTCTCGCTGAAGAACCCGTAGCCGGGGTGCACGCCGTCGGCGCCGCTGCGGTCGATGGCGTCGAGGATCGCGGCTGTGTTCAAATAGCTCTCCGCCGCAGTCTGCCCTCCGAGGGCGTAGGCCTCGTCGGCGAGGCGCACATGTAACGCGTTGCGGTCCAGTTCGCTGTACACCGCCACCGTCTGGATGCCCAGCTCTCGGGCGGCCCGAATTACTCGGACGGCGATCTCTCCACGGTTGGCGATCAGGATCTTGTGCAGCACGACTGACAATCTTGGCGCGATGGACCCCCTCGGCGCCACCCCACGCGACATTGAACCGCCGGATCGCTGGCCGCACGGCTGGAACGTGCGCCTCGTAAACGCCACCGGCAGCACCAATACCGACCTGATCGGTCTGGCCGAGGCGGGTGCGGCGGACCGCACTGTGCGGGTCGCGCGGCACCAGACGGCAGGCCGCGGCCGCCTCGACCGCACGTGGCAGGCGCCCTCGGGAGCGAACCTGTTGGCCTCGTTGCTGCTGCGCGACGTACCGCAGCACCCGCACGAACTGACCTGGCGGGTGGGGCTCGCGGCGCGTGCCGCGTGCCTCGCGGTGGCCGGATGCGAGACGCAGCTGAAGTGGCCCAACGACCTGCTGCTCGATGGCGCCAAGATCGCCGGCATTCTGGCCCAGGCGGGCAGCAGTGCAGCTTCCGGCGCCGGGCCGGCCAGCGGACCGTACGTGGTGGTCGGCATCGGGCTCAACGTGCGCTGGGCTCCACCCGGTGCGGCCTGTCTCGGTCGGCAGTTCGATCCGCTGGATGTGCTGGTGGAGATGCTGCGGGCTTACGACCGGCTTCCCGCCGACATCTGGCCGGTTTACCGCCAGACGCTGCACACCCTCGGGCGTGAGGTCCGAGTCGAGTTGCCCGACGGTTCGTTCGTGGTCGGTCGGGCGATAGACGTCGAGCGTGACGGCCGCCTCGTCGTGCTCGACCAGTGTGGCCTCACGTCACGGTTCGCGACGGCCGACATCGTCCACCTGCGCGCACCCGGATGACCAGCGCGACAACCCGAACCGAACGGGGGGTGACCCTCGACGCGGTGTAGTGGCGCACTACCGTCGGACGTCGTGCTGGCCCAAGAGACGCGCCGTCGTCGCCGTCCCTCACGCCTGTTGACGCTGCTCGCCTGCGCGTTGCCGATCGGCGCGATAGGTGCGGTCGGAGTGATCGCCGGTGCCCATCGCGCTGTCGGCAGCATCGACCGGGTGCCGCAGGTGGCAGCTGCGCTCAGCGGCCCGACGGCTGGGGTGGAGAACTACTTGCTGGTCGGCTCGGACAGCCGGGCCAACTCGGATCCCAACTCACCCGACTACGGCGGCATCGGCAGCGACACCCAGGTCACCGGCCAACGCAGCGACACGATCATGGTGCTGCGCCTGGACAAGACCACCGGCAAGGCTGCGCTGCTGTCGATCCCTCGCGACCTTTGGGTGGCGATCCCCGGGCAGAAGAACAAGAACCGCATCAACTCGGCATTCAGCGCTGGCCCTGACGTGCTGGTGCAGACCGTGACGCAGAGCGTCGGGATACCGATCCAGCACTACGTAGAGATCGACTTCAGCGGTTTCAAGGCCGTCATCGATGCGCTCGGTGGTGTGCAGGTGTGCTTCCAATACCCGTCGCGTGACGCCAACACAGGTTTGAACATCACTACCCCAGGGTGTCCCGTGCTCAGCGGTACGCAGGCCCTTGCCTATGCCCGCAGCCGTCACTACCAAGAACTGCGCGACGGCAGCTGGCATGAGGACGGCACAGCGGACATCGGCCGTGCGAAGCGTCAACGCGACTTCGTCAACCGGGCCATCCAGGGTGCGCTGGCCAGGATCAAGTCCGACCCGTTCGCCAGCGCGACATTGGTGTCGGCGATCGGCAAGGCGCTGAAAGTGGACGGCGTACTCGATCCGCTGCAGGCCGTGGGCAAGTTGCGCTCGGCGTTCGACAGTGGGCTGCAGCCCTACGCCTTGCCGGTGGTGGGCACGACCATCAACGGCAATTCCGTGTTGAAACTTGGCGACGGTGCCCAGGCGGTGATCGATTATTTTGCTGGGCGTACCACCACACCGCCGCCGCAAGCCACGTAGAAGCCCGCTAGCCGGCGCGGTCGACCATACTGTTGGATCGTGCCCAAGATTGTGGAGAGCGACGCGATAGCCGGCGTGATCGTGGTGGAGCCGACGCTTCACGGAGACGAGCGCGGCCTGTTCATCGAGACCTATCGCCGTGAGTGGTTCCCGGCGGGCCGCGAGATGATCCAGGGCAACCGGGGCAACCGTCGCCAAGGGTCGGTCGTCGGGTTGCACTACCACCTGCATCAGGCTGACTACTGGTACGTACCCTTCGGTGAAGCGCGGGTGGTGCTGCACGACCTGCGCGTCGGCGGCCCCACCGACGGTGCAACCGTCGCGCTCGATCTGTCCGGCGAGAACCACTTCGGGGTGTTCATCCCGCCGGGCGTCGCGCACGGGTTCGCGGCGTTGACCGACATGGTCATCACGTATCTCGTCGACGGTTACTACAACCCGGCCGACGAGCTCGGGGTGTTGTGGAGTGATCCGCAGGTCGCCGCCGACTGGGGTGTCGCGGACCCCATCTTGTCGGCACGCGATCAGAGCAATCCCTTGCGCGCCGACCTTGCCCCCGGTCGCCGTCCGTACTTCCCGATGAGAGGGTGAGATGAAGCTCTTCGTGACGGGTGCTGCCGGGTTCATCGGGTCGAACTACGTGCGGTGGCTGCAGGCCAACACCGACGACGAGATCACGATCTTCGACG
>JBDSMK010000249.1:0-5233 GCA_039915905.1 Ilumatobacteraceae bacterium | reverse complement strand
TTGCCCGCCGCAGAGGTGTTCGCGTATGCCTTGCCCGGAGCGGGCGGCAGAATCGTTGTCTCGCGTGCGCTCGTCGAATTGCTCGACGATGAGGAGCAGGCCATCGTCGTCGCCCATGAACGTGCCCACACAGACAATCGACACGACCGCTATCTGCTCCTCGGCCAACTCGCCGACGCCTTTCTCCCGCCACTCCGGCCGCTCACCAGGCGACTGCGCTTCTCGCTCGAGCGTTGGGCAGATGACGCTGCAGTGGTCGCGTGCGGCGACAGAGCGCATGTCGCCCGCACACTTGCCAAAGTTGCATTGCGTAGCGCGGGACCAACATCCGCCCTCGGGTTTGTCGGTCTCGGCGTCGGCGCTCGCGTTGCGGTGTTGCTTTCCGATCCTCTGCCAGATCCACGTCGGGCACTGCTCGTCTCACTTTGGGTGTCGATCATTGCCGCCGCCGCCCTCGCTGTCGTGCAGCTGTATGACCTCACGGGGCTCATTGCAGCGCTCTGTCCTGGCTGACGGCAACCGGCGCCCGGCGAACCGGCCCGGTCAGGTCGACCTCGACGCAGTCGAACCAGAATCGGTCTTCTACACAATGTAGTACTAGGCTGCGGGGCATGGAACCCGGTACTGCTTCCAACGCAGGGCACCAAGGACCCCGCACCCGAACCAAGCTCGTCACGCTCGTGCTACTTCTGGCGGTCGCCGGCTATGCGGTGACACGGCCGTCGACGACCGTGTCATTCGAGGCGACGGGGCCAGCGCTGTCGACCCCGCCGGCCGGACAGCTCACCGCGCTGAGCGCCGACCAGTTCGAGGGCGTGCTGGTCGGGCTGCGCGGCAAGGCGGTCATCGTGAACGTGTGGGCGTCGTGGTGCGCACCGTGTCGCACGGAGACCCCGCTGCTCGAGCGAGCTTGGCGGGCGAATTCCGACCACATGACAATCCTCGGTGTTGCATCCAAAGACGTCAGCTCCGGTTCGAGGGCATTCATCAAGGAATTCGGTGTGACGTTTCCGAACATCTTCGACGGCACCGGCGAGATTCGCTCACGCCTTGGTCTACGAGGCTTTCCGGCGACCTACGTCTTCGACATCAACGGAACGCTGCGAACAACGATCATCGGTGGGCTAACCGAGCAACGCCTCGCCGCCGTCCTTAATGACCTGCGTTCATGATCGATTTCGGACTACTCGCCTCGATCGCGTTCGTACTCGCGATTCCTGCACTTTTCGTAAGGCCATTCCCACCAAGCGCCGTTCCCCACGGCGTGATCGACACCGCGCTCGGCGCGCTCGCGGCGGGCCTGATCGTTGGTCGCCTGACGTCGCTCGCACTCGATGACCCAGGATCACTGACGAAGCTGGGCGACATCTTGATCATTCGTAGCGGGGTGGAGTTCTGGCCAGGTGTGGCAGCCGGGCTTGGTTGGCTCGCGGTCGGTGCTCGACGAGAGGCAACGCCGGCGTCGGTTCGCATCGCCGCACTCGCGCCGGCCGCACTCGTCGGCTGGGCGTGCTACGAGGCCACGTGCCTTCTGCGTGACGGTTGTCCCGGCCCAGCCAGCCAGCTCGGCGCCCATCCCGACGGACTGACGACTCGGATGTTCCCAGTCGGCCTCGCTGTCGCGTTCGCTGCGATGTGCGTTGCTTGCATACTGGAGCGGGCCCACCGTCGCGGCTTGCGCAGCACCCAAGTCGGCGTCATGGCGGTCGCGAGCGTGGCGGCGATCCGGTCGGTGGCTTCGATCTGGCTTCCTCACATCGGTGACGGCTTGACCCGACAGCACAAGGAGTCGATCGCAGTCTTTGCCGTGTCATCGATGGCTGTCGCGGTGATGTGCCGTCACCGTCGCCGCGACGTCACACAGACCGCAGCAAGTCGATGAACGGTGTGCTGCTCCCCTTCGCAGCGGTCGCCGCAGGAATCGTGTCGGCCAGCAGCCCATGTGTGCTGCCGGTCATTCCCGGCTACCTCGCCGCAGTCACGACCTCGCCCTCAGACCGTCCAGGAGAGTTCCGACCGTCGGTTGCGGGCGCATTCGGGTTCGTCGCAGGTTTCACGGCGGTGTTCACCATCCTCGGCGCCACGGCCTCGGCAATCGGCGGTTTGCTGTTTTCGCAGCTCGGCGTAGCGCTCAAGATCTCTGGTGCGGTCTTGATCGTGCTCGGTCTCCAAACCCTTGGGTTGATCAGGCTTCCCGCGTTGGCACGCGAGTATCGGCTGGCGCCCGCGCAGAGCCCTCACCGAGGACGCGGCAGGCCCGCCGCGCTCGGGGCCCTGTTCGCCTTTGGTTGGACACCATGTATCGGTCCAGTCCTCGCGACCGTTCTCACCAAAGCGGCCGCCGACGCGTCACTCAGTGAGGGAATGATGCTCCTGCTGTTGTACTCGGCTGGGCTGGGATTGCCGTTCGTCTCGCTCGCAATCTGGTTCGAGCGGTCAGCACGGATCCGGCGATGGCTGATGCGCCGCAGCCTCACGCTGCAACGACTCGGCGGCGTCGCCATGCTGGCCGCCGGTGTCGGATACCTGACAGGTGCGTGGTCGATGCTGTTCACGGGAGTTCAGCGTTGGCTCGCAAGATCAGGATGGCCGCCGGTCTGACTCAGTCACGGCAAGGACTCCGCAATGCTGTGATCAGCTCCTTCGGTTCAGCACTCGTCAACCGAGCGTGCCGCCAGAACCAACGGTGACGCGACCCAGCTCGACGACCAGCTCCGGCCGAGCCGTCGGCAGAGTGTGATCTGCGCCCTCGATGATCTGCACGGTGACGTGGGTCAGTGAGCTGGCAAGCCGCATGGCGTACTCGCGGTCGCCGACCGGGTCCCGATCACCCCACACAAGACGCACTGGCACGCCGGCCGTATCGAGGCGCTGCAGCAAGGCGGGCCACTCGTCGTGAAGGACTTGTTGTTCGATGGCCTGGTGGAAGGCGGGCCAGGTGTGAAGGCTTGCCTGGCGGGCAATCGGGATGGGCCATCGGGGAGCGGTGACTGACGCTATCCATCCGGCGACGGTCCGATGTCTGCAACTCAGCCCACATGCAAAGCGGGCGATCCGCCCGTTCAACACCAGCAGACGAGACATCGGGCTTGCACAGCCGATCGCTCGGCGAGCAGCCGCACGACTGGGCCAGATCGGGGCACCGACGCAGATCACGCGCACCACCCGCCCTGGGTGGCGGCCAGCCCAGCGCAATGCCAACGTGCATCCCATCGAATGTGCCGCGATGACGAGCTGCCGGTCCCCGATCACCTCATTGATCACAGCGTCGATGGCCGCCAAATGCGCCTCCGTGCCGAAGTCGTCACGATTCTCGTCAATCGAGCCGCCGAAGCCGAGGAGATCCGGTACGGCGACAACCATCGTGGTGGCCAGCGTGTCGGCGGTAATGCCGAAGACATCACCTGTGGCGACGAGCCCATGAAGCAGCAACACTCCCGCCCCACCATTCCCCCCAACCCGGCATGACAGGTCTCCGACGCGCCGTCGTACCAGTGACGAAGGCTCCCACCTACGAACAGCGCACGACCGCCAATGGACGAGCGTCCACACCGCCCCACTGACAGCGAGCATCGTCGCCGAAAGTCCAGAACGGCGACCGCCGCCCTCCCGCCGAAGATCCCGCTCGGTTCGCAGACGCCAGGCGCTTACCGGATGCCGGGGCCAGTTCACGAACCTGCGACAAAAGATCACCCAGACATGATGCATGCATGCTGTGGTTCGTCACCGCCGTGATCGGCTGTTTACTGCCTTTCTGCGCCCTTCACCCGCCTCGCGCCGAACAGAAAGACTCGGCAAGCGACCTAGACCAACCTTTAGCACGCTGGCTGGGTCGATGGTGACTGAGAGCGCTGCTTCATGGGTCGGCGTGAACAAGCCCGGACTGGCCACATTGATTGTGATTCTTGCCATCGTCGCACCACTGTCTTGGAGTGCGCCACCAAGGACCGGAGCAACGCCGACGCCCGCACGCCGAACTGCGTCGGAGCAACCACGAGAGCGATCTCGGAAATTGAGGTTGGATGTTGCGCCGCCACCTGTCCGACGGTCAGCAAGAGCGCCAACGTGGAATCCGCAGCGCCGATCTGCGCCACGCACTCACGTCCTTCGACACGCCGGTCACCACGAGGTCCCAACGGGCGGCGGCATCGATCGGCGAGTGGCTCGTGGGAGCGCGAACCGACACCGACGATAAGGCGCTCGTGACATGTGCGTGTCCTAGATGACCGTGGGGCACACATCACGAGACCCGAACGCCCACCCGACGAGCCCGAGACAAGGGCATGAACGATCCGCTCGGCCCAACCATCACCGGTTACCCGCCCAGCCTGGCGTGGACCTGCCGGCCGACCTGCGGCGACGACCTCGCCGCCCGCCCGCTATCGCAATCGTCGTCGCCGGTGCCCGAACCAACGCACCGGCCAGGGCGTCGTCGCCGCCGAACGGCACAGTCAGCCCGCACCCCTGCGCTGCCAGACCAGCCGCATGCCGGTACGGGGTCGAGACGAACGGAAACCCTGCCGCAATCGCGGACGGCAGCGCACAGCTGACGATCTGCTCCGCATCCAAGTAGCGTGTCAGGAACACGTCGGTCGCGTGGAGCAGCGCCGGCGTCTCATCGACGTCATCGAACCAATTCCAGAAACCGCCCGATGTCGCCACTTGCGGGCCTGGTGGGACCGCTGGCACCGCTGGCCGTCATCATCCGGGGGCTCTCTCTGTCACCGTAGATTATGAGAGTGCTTGACGGCGTCATGCTGCTGTGGTGGCTCCTCACGGTGCCGTCGTTGCTGTTCGTCGCCATCGACGTCTGGCGGACACCGGCGGCGACGGTCTTGAAGTGGGGCTTCGTCATCCTCACCGCGTTCACTGGCCCGATCGGGGCGTTCTTCTACGTGCTCGGCTGCCGCGAGCCGCTCGCCGGAACCCACGAGGAGTACGTCTCGGTCCGGTGGCGCCAGGTGCTGGGGTCAACGATGCACTGCGCCGCGGGCGACGGGATTGGGATCATCGTTGGCGCCGCCATCGGCGGGGGGCTGGCCCTGGCCTTCTGGCCCGATTTCCTCCTCGAGTACGCATTGGGTTTCGGGTTCGGGTGGGCGTACTTCCAAGCGTTCGCGATGCGAGACATGGCGGGCGGGTCGTACGCCAAATCGCTGCGACTCACGTTCCTACCCGAGCTTCTATCGATGAACCTGCTGATGACGGGGATGCAGCTCACGTCGCGGTTCTC
>JBDSMK010000217.1:0-4161 GCA_039915905.1 Ilumatobacteraceae bacterium | reverse complement strand
GCGGCATCGGCGTGATGAACATCATGTTGGTGACGGTCACCGAACGCACCCGGGAGATCGGTATCCGCCGCGCCATTGGCGCCCAACGCAGCAACGTCCTGTCACAGTTCCTGATCGAGGCGGTGATGGTCTCGATGCTGGGCGGGCTGTTCGGCGTGGGTGCCGGGATCATCGGAAGTCGGTTCAAGATCGTCGGGATCCAACCGGTGCTGGCGCCGTACTCGATCTTCCTGGCCTTCGGAGTCTCGGTCGTGACCGGGTTGTTCTTCGGCCTCTATCCAGCCAACAGGGCCGCCTCGCTGCGCCCGATCGACGCTTTGAGATATGAATGAGGAGCACACCGATGACCATCGACGAGATCGACCCCGACGACTACGAGGTAGCGGTCGTGCCGGTCCGCCGACCTCGCCTGATGACCCCGTTGAGTTGGATTTTGGCGATGTTGTTGACCCTCGGTGTGGGGATCTACGCGGGTGTACTGCTGCAGAAGCGAGCAGCGCCAGCGACCACGGCGCCTACGGCGGCCGCCGGCCGCGCCCGTACGGGGGCACGTGCCGGCGCAGGCATCGGCGGTGCGGGCGCCACGGGAACCGGGGTCACTGGAACCGGGGTCACTGGAACCGGGGTCGCTGGAACTGGCGGTTCAGGAACTGCCGGCGCCAACGGCTTCGGTGGAACAAGAGGCTCGGTGGTTCTGGTCGATCAGGCCAATAGCGCGATCTACATCCAAGACTCCCAGGGCAACAACGTGAAGATCGAGATCAGCCCGCAGACGGTGATGCAGGTCAGCAAGACCACGACCAACATCAACGATTACACCGTCGGTGCCACGATCGTGGTGGTTGGAAAGGCCGACGCTGACGGCACCGTGGCCGCAACTGCGATCACCGAGGGCGGCGGCTTCGCCGGTGCCGGTGCCGGTGGCGGTGGCAGTGGCGGTGGCGGGCGCGGCGTCGCGGCTACCGGCGCAGCAGCAACGCCAACGACCACACCGTAAGGTCGGGACTCGCCGCCGTGGCGCGGCCTGCCAGACCGGAACGGAGCATCGATGGGCGAACAACTCGGCGAAGTCGACGATGCGACGCGCCAGGACGATGCGACGCGCCGGGACGATGGCATCAAGGCCCGGTTGGATCGGTTCCAAACTGGCCGCAAGCCGATCGCCTTCCTCGTCGGGGTGATCAAGAAGTTCGTAGAGGACAGGGGCTCCCGTCTCGCCGCGCTGGTCGCCTACTTCGGATTCTTCTCGCTCTTCCCAGCGCTGCTGGCGTTGGTAACGATCCTCGGGTTCGTGCTCGAAGGCCATGAAGATCTGCGCAACCGGATCCAGGAATCGGCGCTGGCACAGTTCCCGGTGATCGGCGACAGCCTCGGCGGAGCGCTCGAACACCCGCTTACCGGCAACACCGTGGCGCTGGTGATCGGCCTCGTCGGAGCGCTTTGGGCGGGGCTGGGAGCGATGCAGGCGGCCCAGGAGGGGATGAACACGATCTGGGGAGTGAGCCGTGCCGACAGACCGAAGTTCTTCGCCAAGCGGGCCCGCTCGATCGGCGCGCTGGTGCTCATCGGCACGCTGTTCGGGGTCACCGCGGTGGTGCCGCAGATCACTGGTGCGTTCACCTCCGGCCCGTTCGGCATCGTCGTGCTCTTCGTTTCCTCCGCGGTGATCGACTCGGCCGCGTTCCTGGTTGCGTTCAGGGTGCTGACCGCGGCGCGGACCACGTGGCGCGAACTACTTCCCGGAGCTGTGCTCGCCGGTGTCGCCTACCTCGTTCTGCAATCGTTGGGCACTCTGTACATCAGCCGCGTCCTGCAAGGTGCGCAGAACACCTACGGCACGTTCGCGGTGGTCATCGGGTTGCTGTCGTGGATGTACCTGCTGGCGCAGGTGACGATGTTCGCGGCGGAGGTCAACGTCGTAAGCGCCCGTGGGTTGTGGCCGCGGTCGTTGTTCGACAAGCCCCGGCCTGAGGCGAACGGCAACGGTTAACCTGCGTTGGTGGCAGGCGATCTGATATACGCATTCCGAGTGATGCGCCTCCCGTTGCTCGACGCCGGTGGATCAGCCATCGGGCGTCTGGAAGACATCGTCGTGATCCCAGGCACCAGCGGGGCTGAAGCTCGCGTGTTGGGCTTCGTCGCCACCAGCCAGCACCGCCGGATCTTCGTCAACGCCGGACGAATCGCCACTCTGGACAACGACGGCGCCTTGCTTCGCAGCTGGGACGTTGACCTGAACCCGTTCAAGCCGAGGCGTGGCGAGGTGCTGATCGGACGCGACATCATCGACAAGCGCGTCGGCGACGAGACGATCAGCGATGTTGCCCTGCGCACTCGTAGCGACGGTCGGCGAAGTTGGTGGGAGCCGGCAAAGGTTCGTCTGGCCAAGCGCAGCGCGTTGCACCGACGACCGAGCTACCGACTGATCGACTTCGAAGACGTCCCCGACCTGTTCGCCCACGTGGTCGGTGCCGAAATGGCGGCAGAGGCCGCCCGGCTACGCGACATGCACCCAAGTGACGTGGCCGGATTCGTGCGCGCCATGCCGCTTGCCCAGCGTCGACAACTCGCCGAGGCAATGGACGACGAACGGCTCGCCGATCTGCTGGAGGAACTCCCCGAAGCAGACCAACTGCGGATCATCGACGGCCTCGACATCGGCCGGTTGATAAACGTGCTCGACGAGATGGAGTACGACGACCTCGCCGATCTGCTGGCGGAGATGCCCGGCGAGCAACGCGACCGGATTCTGGAGGCGATGGACACCGAGGACGCCGACGTGATGCGTCGCTTGCTTTCGTACGAGGACGGGACCGCTGGCGCGTTGTTGACGCCCGACATCGTCATCCTCGGGCCGACCAAGACGGTGGCCGACGCGCTGGCCGAGATACGCGACCCGGACTGGCTGGTAAGCATCGCCGCCCAGGTGTTCGTGGTGCAGCCGCCGTTCAAGCCGCCGACGGGTGCATATCTCGGGGTGGTGCACTTCCAACGGTTGCTGCGTGAACCGCCGCACACCACCCTCGGGCAGTGCCTCGAGCACGAACCGACCATCTCGCCGGACCTCCCCGAGCGCGACGTGGCCGAACGCCTGGCGAGCTACAACATGCTGGCGGTCGGCGTGACCGACGAGGCCAACCGGCTGCTCGGAGCGATCACCGTCGACGACGTCCTCGACCGCACATTGCCAACCGGCTGGCGTCAACGCCGCCGTGTGGCCGCGTTCGGAGCACCAGGTTCCTCGGCCGCCGGTGCTGGGGGCCGATGAAGCGTCGCGAAGATCTGACCACCCCACGACGCCGGACCCGCCTCGGGTTCCACGTCGATTCCGAGGCGTTCGGCCGCTTCAGCGAGGGCATCGCCCGCACGTTGGGAACTGCCCGCTTCCTGGTGTTCCAGACGGCAATAGTCGTGATCTGGATCGCCCTGAACATCGGCATCTTTGTCTGGCGTTGGGACCCGTACCCGTTCATCTTGCTGAACCTGGCGTTCAGCACGCAGGCCGCCTACGCCGCGCCATTGATTCTGCTGGCACAGAACCGCCAGGAGATGCGTGACCGGTCACAGGCGGAGACCGACCGTCGAGTAGCCGAGCGCACCCAGGTGGACACCGAGTTCCTAGCCCGCGAACTGGCAAGCGTGCGCCTGGTGCTGGCCAACGTGGTGACGTCCGAGCAGCTCGATGATCACTTCGAACGGCTCACCGCCGCCGTCGACCGGTTCGACAAGCACTTGGAAAGGCAGAACGCGCACGATCCGGCCGATTGACCGCCGGTTACTGGTTCTCCTTGCGGTGCGCGATGCTGCCGACCAGCTGGTCCACCAGTCGTACGGTGGCAGCGGAGTACTCGTCGGGTTTGGTCAACGTGCACAGATGATCGGCGGCGATCTCCACCACCGTGGCGTTCAGCGCCGCGGCCAGAGCATCCTGCTTGCGTGGCTTCACCAGCCGGTCACGAGTGGTTTTCAGCATCGTCGCAGGCACGCTGAGGTCCCTCGCCCACGGACGAGCGTCATAGCGGCTCAACGCCCGGCCCGCCTGCACTATTGCAGGCGTGTCGTTGCGGCTCACCTCACCGGCCATCCAGGTGAGATAGCCGCTCAGCGGGTGCTGCTCGCCGAGCAGCTTGCGGATCGCGATCCGCAGCGTGCGCGGATAGA
>JBDSMK010000141.1:0-3513 GCA_039915905.1 Ilumatobacteraceae bacterium | reverse complement strand
AGATCGGGCTCAGGCCGGAACAATCTTGAAGATGTCGCCATCGCCGACCGAGGCGACGTACAACTCGCCGTCGGGACCGACGGCGACGGCGGCCACCGAACCGGGCGTTCCCAGGGTCACCTCGTCTACAACACGGCGGTCGGCGACCTTGAGGGCGCGCACCTCACCTGAGCAGTAGTCGCCGTACACGTACCATCCGACGAGCGCTGCAATCGCCGCGCCGCGGTACATCGCACCTCCGCTGATCGAGCATCCGGCGTCACCGTGGGGGTACTCGAAGATCGGGCCGACCACGCCGGTTGTCGGCTGATCCTGGTTGAAGCGGTGCTCACCTTCGAACGCGCTCCAACCGAAGTTCGTGCCCCGTCCACCGCCCTGGTCTGCCCACGCGACGTCTACCTCCTCCCACTTGTCCTGACCGACATCGGCCATCCATAGGTCCCCCCCGGCAGGGTCGAAGCTGAACCGCCACGGATTTCGCAGTCCGATCGACCAGATCTCCGGGCGTGCCCCAACCACGCCGACGTACGGGTTGTCGGCCGGCACCGTGTACGACTTGCCGTCGGACGCGACCGGATCTACACGCAGGATCTTTCCAAGCAACGCGGCGAGGTCGAGGGCATCGCGTTGCGGGTCGCCGCCACTTCCCCCGTCGCCGGTGCCGATGTACATCAGACCATCCGGCCCGAACGCCAACTGGCCCCCGTTGTGGTTCGGGTAGGGCTGGTCGATCTCCAGCACGAGACGCCGCGAACCGACGTCGAACCGGCCATCGGCTGCAACGTGGTACTCGACGATGTTGGTGTTGCCGTCTCTATCCGTGTAGTCGATGTAGGCCAACGGAAGAGTCGGGTGGAACGCCAAGCCGAGCAGGCCGCGTTCGCCGCCGGCAGCGGTGAGTCCGGTGATGTCGAGCACTGGCGCAGCGGCGACGCCGGCGGGATCGATCGGTGTGACCAGCCCGTCCTGGCTGATCACGTACAAGGTGTTGTCGTGTGGCCGCACTGCGACGCCAACGGGAGCGTCGACCTTGGCGAACGGGGTGATCGCCACCGTGGGCCGTCGGCCGTCGGTGGTCGGAGAGGTCGCCGCGGATGTGCCAGTGATGGATGTGCCAGTGATGGATGTGCCGATGTCCGGCGCGGATGGACCCGTGCTCGTAGCGGCCGGCGCGCTCACGCCGCTGGTGCAACCGGTGATCGACGCAATGGCGAAGGCCAGCCCGCCGATGACCGCTACCCGAGCCGCAACGCCAGGCCGCCCGGTGCAGATCATCGCGCCCCGATCCGTACCAGCCCCTCCTGGACGACGGTGACGGCCAACGTGCCGTCACTGGAGTAGATCGCTCCACCCGCAAGACCCCGGCCGGCACCCGTGGAGAACGATGTCTGGTCGTAGAGCAACCAGTCGTCGGCCCGGAACGGACGGTGGAACCACATCGCATGGTCAAGACTGGCCATCTGCATGTTCGGGCTGTCCCACGACAAGCCGAACGGCAGCACCGTGGTGTCGAGCAAAGTCATGTCGCTGGCATAGGTGACGATGCAAGCGTGCAGCGTCGGATCGTCGGGCAGGGTGCCGTCGGCGCGCAGCCACACTCGTTGGGTGGTGGACGACTTGCCGTTGCGGCTGAACGGGTCACCCTCGATGAACCGCAGATCGATCGGCCGAGGCTGCTCGTACCAGCCACCCATCCGATCCTTGAACGGTTCCATCCTCGTCTTGAAATCGGGCAACGTCTGCGGATCGGGCAGGCCGGTGGGCATCTCGATCTGGTGGTCGGGGCCCGCCTCGCGGACGTGGTAGCTGGCCTGCAGGTTGAAGATCACCTTGCCGTGCTGGATCGCGATCACCCGCCGTGTGGTGAAGCTGCGGCCGTCACGCAACCGGTCGACCTCGTAGACGATCGGCACGTTTGGGTCGCCGGGACGAAGGAAGTAGGCGTGCAGCGAGTGAACGTGGCGGTTCGGGTCGTCGACCGTGCGGCTGGACGCAACCAGCGCCTGGCCGGCTACCTGGCCGCCGAACACCCGCTGGCGGTTCTCGTCGGGTGAGCGCCCGCGGAACAGGTTGACCTCGATCTGTTCGAGGTCCAACAACGTGACAAGGTCATCGAGCGCAGTCATGGGCGTCCATGATCGCAGGTGCGAAGGGCCCCCGTTGGTGCCGGGACGATTATGGTGCGCGCCATGCCTGCAACGTTGCCGCTGACCCCTGACCAATTGCTGTCCACCACCCGTGCGGTGCGCAAACGGCTCGACTTCAGCCGTCCGGTGCCCGACGATCTGATCCGCGAGTGCGTGGCGATGGCAATGCAGGCTCCCAGCGGTTCGAACAACATGACGATGCAGTTCATGGTGGTCCGCGACGAGGCGCGACGCAAGGCCATCGGTGAGGTGTATCGCCAGTGCTATCAGGCATACACCACGATGGACGGCGTGTACATCGGCTCGATCGACAAGGGTGAGGCCTCGGCGAACGCTCAGCAGCAGCGCAGTGCGTCCTCGGCCGACTACCTCGGCGAACACATGGGCGACGCCCCGGCGTTGGTGATCCCATGTACCGCCGGGCGCGTCGACGGGCAACCGGCGATGATCTCGTCGTCCACGCTGGGCAACGTGATGCCGGGGATGTGGAGCCTGATGCTGGCGGCGCGGGCCCGCGGGCTGGGCACCTGTTGGACCACGGTGCACCTGATGCAAGAACAAGCGGTCGCCGCGATCCTCGACATCCCGTTCGAATCGGTGCAGCAGGTGTGCCTAAGTCCGTTGGCCTACTTCACGGGCACCGACTTCCAGCCGGCGGTGCGGCCCCCAGCCGAGACCATCATTCACTGGGATACCTGGTGAGGGACACCTGGTGAGCGGCGCTGCGCTCGACCCAGTGCTGCGCGCCTGCGCTCTTGCGGCAAAGGGGTTCATGCCGCCAGACGAGGGGGATGCGCTGTTCGACGCGGCGCGCGACGCCACCCGCGCCGTGCCGGGGGCGCCGATGGTGGAGATCGGCTCGTACTGCGGCAGGTCGACCATCTGGCTCGGCGCAGCAGCGCGTTCAGCGCGCACCGCGTTGTTTGCAGTGGACCACCACCACGGCAGCGAGGAGAATCAGGCCGGGTGGGAGCACCACGACCCCGAGGTGGTTGATGCCCGCACCGGACGGATGGATACGTTGCCGTTGTTCCGCGCAACCATCGACGATGCCGGCCTGGAAGATGTGGTGATTGCGGTTGTCGGGCAATCTCCGGTGGTTGCTCGTCATTGGAGCACCCCTTTGGCGCTGCTGTTCATCGACGGTGGCCACGGCGCCGAACCGGCTAGGCGTGACTACCTCGGCTGGGCGCACCACGTCGCGATGGGTGGCACGTTGGCGATCCACGACGTATTCCCCGACCCTGCCGATGGTGGCCGCGCGCCCTACGAGGAGATCTTCAAGCCGGCCATCGAGAGCGGCCGGTTCCGCCTGCGCAGCGCAACGGGCAGCCTTCGTGTGCTGCAACGCGTCGACTGACTGAGA
>JBDSMK010000119.1:0-3118 GCA_039915905.1 Ilumatobacteraceae bacterium | reverse complement strand
CGGGTTCATCAAGATGGGCCTAGTTCCGGAGTTGGCCAGCACCCGCCTGCTAGCCGCCCGCGTCGGTTTCGGGCGGGCAAGCGACCTGATGCTTTCCGGTCGGCTGATCAGCGGCACCGAGGCTTACCGGTTGGGTCTTGCAGATCAGCTCACCGAACCCGCCGACTTGTTGCGCGCCGCCCTGAAGATCGCCGAATCGTATGCGGCAAACCCGGATCGGCAGTTGCGGATGACGAAGCAGTTGCTCACCGACAACGCCGTCGAGAGTGATCTTGCCGTGGTGCAGCATCGTGAGCACGAACTTCTTGCCGAATGTTGGACCACCGCCGAACATGCCGAGGCCGTCGAGGCGTTTCTCGCCAAACGCCCGCCCGTGTTCCGACCGACGACGTGAACCCACGCGTCGATGTTTGTGTGGTGGGCAGCGCCAACCTCGACCTGGTGGCCACGGCGCCTCGCCTGCCGGGTCCGGGCGAAACCGTGCTCGGCGATGAGTTCGCCGAATATCCCGGTGGCAAGGGTCTCAACCAGGCCGTCGCCGCGGCCCGCGCCGGCGCGACCGTGGCGTTCGTCGGTGCGGTAGGCAACGACGCGGCGGGCGATCAACTGGCTCAGGTGATGAACACCGAGGAGATCAACACGTCTCTGCTGGCCCGCGTGCCGCTGGTAACCGGGCGGGCGCTGATCGGCGTTTCGACCGCCGGAGAGAACTCGATCATCGTGATCCCGGGGGCCAATTCGGCCGTCCGCGGTGAAGCCTTAGTGCCCGCCCGGGTGCTGCTCGTCCAGTTGGAGGTGCCGGTGATCGAGGTGCTTACGGCGTTACGCACGGCGCGGGCGGCCGGCACGATCACGGTGTTGAACCCCGCGCCAGCCCAGCAGCTCGGTTCAGACGTGTTGGCGCTGTGCGACCTGGTGGTCCCCAACGAGCACGAGGCCGAGGTGCTCGGGGGTGCCGACCGGCTGCTGCAACTCGGAGCCAAGGCAGTGGTCGTAACGATGGGCAGCGCCGGGGCGCGCCTTCATTCGGCTGGCGGGGTCGTCGAATTCCCCGCCTTTGCCGTACAAGCGATTGACACCACCGCCGCCGGCGACGCCTTCTGCGGAGCGCTGTGCGCTCGACTGGCCGCCGGCGACCGGTTGGAACGGGCACTGAACTTTGCCGCCGCAGCCGGTGCACTGGCCGCCACGCGGGTTGGCGCCGTGCCATCGATCCCGCGGCGATCGGAGATCGAGGCGCTGCTCACCAGCGCAGTGTGACGGCGGCCCATCCGCCGAGATGATCGGTGGCGATCACCTTCAACGGCCGCAGCGCCTCCAGCACGTGGTCGTAGCGGTCCGCCAACACGCCACTGATCACCAGTACCCCCGCCGTTGCCAGCACGCGCTTGAGATCGTCGGACAACGCGATCAACGTAGGCGCCAGGATGTTGGCGACGACGATGTCGTAGTGCCCCGAGATATCACCGATCGGCGTGGTCGAGGCGGACACGCGACCGGCCACCCCGTTGCGTGCGGCGTTGTCGTCGGCCACGGCTGCGGCTGCCGGGAATATGTCTATGGCTTCGGCGCGCGCCGCGCCGAGTCGACAAGCAGCAACGGCAAGCACCCCGGAGCCACACCCGACATCGAGCACGGTGGCGCCTGGGAACAGGCATCGGCGCATCGCCCGCAGCGTCAGCATCGTGGTCGAGTGATCACCCAGCCCGAAAGTGCCGGCCGGTTCGATGCGCACCACGATGGCGTCATCCGGGGCATCGAGCTCCACCCATGCCGGACAGATCACCAGGTCACGCTCTACCCAGGTCGCCACGGCATGAGCTCGCCACGTGGAGGCCACCGATTCGTCTACCTCCACCAGCCTCCAGCGCCAGCGCGCCGGGAAGCCGTCGGCTGCACGCGTGACTATGTCAACATCATCACCGAGCGACGTCCACAGCTCCACGTAGTGGTCTTCCGTGGGTCCGCCCACGTCGCGCTCCTCGACTGCCTGCACGCCGAGCGCCCACAGTGCGTCGCTGGCCAGTTCCACCTCGACGGCGGGAACAGAGATCACCATCAACTTGAGCATCAGCCGATCCTGCGGAGATCGTCGCGGTACCGCGACGCGCGCTGAACGTAGCTGAGCGCTCCGCTGGAGATCATCTCCGGCCGGGCGCGGTCGGGTTTGATGGTCGCCGGCGAGCCGACAGCAAGTGATCCGCTGGGTACTTCCGTGTCGTCGAGCACGACGGAGTTGGCAGCGACTATCGCCCCGCTCCGCACGATCACCCTGTGCAGCACGACGGAGGCATTACCGATCAGGCAGCCGGACTCGATGGTGCATCCCTCGAGATGAACCAGGTGGCCGATCACACAGTCGTCGCCTACGACGGTGGGCTGATGCGGGGTGGTGTGCAGCACGCAGTTGTCCTGGATGCTCGTTCGGCGGCCGATGTGGATCTCGCCGTCGTCGCCGCGCAGCACTGCGCCCGGCCAGATCGAACTCTGCGCGCCGACTGTAACGGATCCGATTATCACTGCGTCCGGATGAACGTAGGCGTCGGGATGGATTTCTGGTATCTGATCGCCCAGTGCGTAGAGAGCCATGCCAGCACCGTACCTAGGCGGTGCCCTGGCCTCGGTGAACTGGATGCGAAGCACCCACCACCCGATACCGTGGCGACCTATGTCCCGCAGGATCGACATCGAACTAACAAGCGCGCGCCCGGACGGCACATGGACCTGGCGCGCCGCAGGCGCCCGAGAGCCCAAAGGCGTTCTCGACGGCGCATTGCTGCCTCAAGACGTAAAGACCGGCGCCGTTTTCAAGGCCGACGCCGAGTTCGGCCTCGACGGGACCACCATCTTGGCGGTCAGCACGGGCAAGGAGAAGAGTGCCAGGTCGAACGTGCTCGAGATCCTGCCGAGCGATAAGCCTTTCGAGGAGGTCACCTCCCAACTGGCCGGCCGCGACCGCGGCGATCGCGGTGACCGGGGCGATCGTCGGGATCGCCCGCCGCGTCGTGATGGTGATGGCCCGGGGCGCGGTCCGCGTAGGGATCGTCCTGCAGGTCCCGGCGGTGATCGTCCCGGTGGTGGCGAGCGAGGCGCCCGTGCCGATCGCGGTCCCCGATCT
>JBDSMK010000332.1:0-3225 GCA_039915905.1 Ilumatobacteraceae bacterium | reverse complement strand
TCGTGACCAGGGCCTCGTTGGTTCCATAGTCGACACGCCGCAGGCTCCCCCATCGCGGCCCGAAATCCATGAACTCTTGCTTCGAGTAACCATTGAATTCCTCATGGCGCACGTCGCAGGCGAGGCGTGCGGCAGACAGGTCGTGGATCGGGGGCGACTGCGCTGCGCCAGCGACGACATCAGCACTTCCGATGACACGTGCGGTCACGTGGGGGGTGGCCTCCAAGTCGCTGTACACCACTACGGCCCCTGAGCAGCGCTGCAGCTTGACGTGCAGCACGCGGGTCTCGTCGGGGCCGACCGCGAACGGTGTCAGGAAGACCACCTCGCTCAAACGAACCGTTGCGGATGTCGTGCCGCCTACCGCGTTGGCGATCTGACGGATCAGTTCGAGGTAACCGGTGCCGGGCAGCACGGCATCCCCGCCGCGCACGACATGTTCGCCGAGCAACCACCGCGCCGCACGGTTGAACGCCGTCGTCGCCAGCACCGTGTCGCCGTCGACGACCAACGAATCGAACATTGCCGTCGGCGATGCGACGTGAGCACCGGTGGAACCACGCTCGTCCACCTCGCGGGCAGCGCGCACAGCCATGCCCACCTGCTGCCAGGCGCTCCAGTTGACCGAGACCACGCGCGTGTCGCCGGCGATGCTGCGGGCTGCTGCGAACGCGTCGAGAAAGGCATTGGCCGCCGTGTAATCGGCCTGCCCGGGCAACCCGATGAGCGAACTCACCGACGAGCAGAGCACAGTCAATTCCGGCGGTAAGCGACGACTGAGGATGCGGTCGACGATGATTACCCCCTTTGCCTTCACATCGATCACCGGCGCGGCAACGGTCGGGGTGCGGAGTGCGATCAATGCGTCGCGCAACAACCCGGCGGCATGCACCACCCCGGTGATCCGGCCGCAGCGAGCCGTGATATTTTCTAGCATCGCGGTCATCGCCACCTCGTCGGTGACGTCGGCGCAGGCCAGCAGCACGGTCGCACCGCTGGATCGGAGCCGCTGTACCGCCTCGATGCGGCGGCGTGTGACCTGATCAGTGGCCTGCGAGGCGAGCGCTGCCGGCCAAGCCGATTCATCGATCATCGCGGTGCGCCCGACGAGCGCCAGGGTGACCCCGCGAACAGTCGCGGCAATGTGCTCGGCGACGGCCAAGCCGATGCCACCGAGGCCGCCGGTGATGAGGTATGTGCCGCCCGGCCTCCACGGCACCGCCACGGCAGGCGGCAGCCGGACCGGGTCGAAGCCGCGCACCCACCGCTCGCCGCGCCTGTAGGCGACAACCGGATCAGCAGACACGTCCTCGCCCGCGCCGCCCGCCAGCAGTTCCGCGACAAGTTGCTGCACCACGTGGTGGCTTGCGGGTGAGCCAGGCGTTTGCCCGTCGATGTCGATCGAAGTCGACTGCAGCAGCCCGAACTCGCGCGGCGCGACCCGGCAGACGCCGTGCAGCAGCGCTCGCTCTGGGTGCAGTCCACCGGATGGCGGTTCGCCCGCGGCCCCGACGACGTGTACGCCGGAGGTGATCACCGTCAGCCGCATCGGCCTGGGGGTGGCCGATAGTGCCTGCAGTAGGAACATCAACGAGGCGTAGTCGCGTTCGACGGTGGCCTCCAGTGCGGTAAGAGCGTCATCATCACGGCCGAAGCGGCGCCGACCTCGCGACGGCCCGACGGAGGTCACATGGACCACATCGTCGGGCATCGCCGCGGCGGCCTTCAACGACTCGACCAGTTCGATCCAGTCGCTACTGCGAGCTGGGTCGACAACGAACGACGAATCCCCGAGCCTGGCAAAACGCTCACCGAGCCTTACGGTGACCAGCCGCCCTCCCGCTTCCCCAAGACGCACCCGCAGTTCGTCGGCAATGGCAGCCCCATCGACCACCAACAGCCAAGTACGCTCAGCGGCCATCGATGCGCCGCCGCCGGGCGGACTAACGGGCGGGGCGGCCGGTGGCGGCGACCGGCGCCACGTCGGGGTGGCAAACCAGTCAGCAATCTCGGTCCGCTTGCGCAATGCGCCGGGCTTAAGTGCGGAACGCGCGCCCACGGTGGCAGCATCCGGCTCTACCCAGTAACGCCGACGTTCGAATGGATACGTCGGCAGCGGCACCCTCCGGCGGCGCTGCCCGGCGAACAGTTTCGCGGCGTCGAGTGGCACTCCTGCCATCCATGCCCGCCCGATGGCACCTAGCAGGTATTCCAGATCAGACGATTGCTCGCGTGGGTGACGAATGGTCGGGAGAATCGTCGCCGCCGAAGTCGCCGCCATCCGGGCGAAGGCTGTGAGTGTGCGACCGGGCCCGACCTCCAGCAGCACCCGGTTCGGTTCTGCCAACACCGTGGCAATTCCCTCGCCGAAGCGCACCGTGTTGCGCAGGTGCCGAACCCAGTAGTCGGGATCGGTGACCTCTGCGGCAGTCACCCAGGTGCCGGTGAGGTTGGAGATGTAGGGCGTGGCCGGGACCGAAAACTTCACGGTGCGGCACAGCGCTGCAAACTCGTCGAGGATCGGTTCGAGCATCGCCGAATGGGCGGCGACATCGATGTGCACCCTGGCGGTGTCGACATCGTCGGCGGCGAGCCTGGCTTCCAATTCGCCGATCAATTCTACCGGCCCGGATACCACGCACAGCTTTGCGGCGTTGGCCGCGGCGATGCTCAGTCCATGCGGCAGCAGCGTCTCGGCCTGGGCTGCGGGGAGTGCGACGCTAAGCATCGCGCCGCCCGGGAGGGTCTCGAACAACCGCCCGCGCATCCCCAACAGCGTCATGCCGTCGGCGGCGCTGATCACCCCCGCCAGGCAGGCGGCGACATACTCGCCGGCACTGTGTCCGATCATCGCAACCGGCACGATCCCCCACGAGGCGAGCAGGCTGGACATCGCCAATTCGGTTGCGAACAACGCCGGGAGCGCCAGCGAGGGTCGTTCCAGCCGAACGTCGGCCTCGGCGTCGTCCTCGTCGGGATACAGCGCGGCATAAAGTTCGATTCCGAGCCGGTCACGGGCAACCGCGCAGCATTCGTCGATCACCGCGCGGTAGATCGCCTCGGTGTCGTACAGTCCAAGGCCCATCCCGGCATACTGCGCCCCTCCGCCAGGCATCAGCAGCACGATTCCGGGCGGCTCGCTGCGAGGCCTAACCGGCTGGGAGTCGTCGCCTCCCAAGACTGCCGCGGCTGCGGCCTGCAGCGCCCCGCTAGCGGACGTTGCGT
>JBDSMK010000063.1:0-3064 GCA_039915905.1 Ilumatobacteraceae bacterium | reverse complement strand
CGGACACGTTCAACTTGGTCTTGAGCTCGCCACGGCCGAGGATCTTCACGAAGGTCCCCTTGCGGACGAGGCCACTGTCGACCAGAGAGTCCGGGTCCACCGACTTCACGTCGAGCGCCTGGAGCTGATCGAGGTTCACGGGCGAGTACTCGACCCGGAACGGGTTGTTGAACCCCTTCAACTTCGGGACGCGCTGCTTGAGTGGCATCTGGCCACCCTCGAAGCCGCGCGCGACCTTGCCGCGACCGCGCGACTGCTGGCCCTTGGTGCCTCTACCAGCGGTCTTGCCACCCTTGCCACCGATGCCACGGCCTACCCGCTTGGGGGCCTTGGTCGATCCGGGAGACGGAGCGAGTTCGTCGACGCGCATGGTCAGCTCCCCTTCTTGTTGCTCGACTCGTCGGAGTTCTCCGTTACCTTCACCAGGTGAGGAACGCGGGCGAGCATGCCGCGGATCTCGGGACGGTCCGGCAGGACGTTGAAGTCGCCGATCTTGCGCAGCCCGAGGGCCACCATGGTGCCACGGGTCTTCGGCTTGTTGGCGATGCTGGAGCGCACCTGGGTGACCGTGATGGTCCCGGAGGTCGCCTCACGCAGCACAGGTTGGCGTTGTGTCTGGGCCATCAGTGGGTTCCTCCTGAGGCGATCTGCTTCTTGCGTTCGTTGTATGCGTTGAGCATCCCCTTGGGGACGAACTCCTCGGCGGCCAGGCCGCGGCGCTTGGCCACGTCTTCCGGACGCTGCAACGACTGCAGTCCGTTGATGGTCGCACGGGCGACGTTGATCGCGTTGGAGGACCCGAGCGACTTGCAAAGCACGTCGTGAATCCCGGCCTCCTCGAGGATGATGCGCGCCGCGCCTCCGGCGATTACGCCGGTACCGGCGGCTGCCGGCTTCATCATCACGCGACCGGCACCGGTAACCCCGATCACCGGATGGGTGATCGTGCTACCCGCCAGGGGCACTTCGAACAGGTTCTTGCGCGCCTCGTCGGTGCCCTTCTGGATCGCCAGGGGCACCTCCTTGGCCTTGCCGTAACCGAGACCGACGCGACCGTTACCGTCGCCGATGACCACCAGCGCGGTGAACGAGAACCGCCGACCGCCCTTGACCACCTTGGCAACGCGGTTGATGGCGATTACACGCGACTCGCGCAGGCCACCCGGATCCGGTGCCGGGGCGAACTGGCCCTGGTTGCTGTAGTTGCTGTGACCGGCCATCAGAACTCCAAACCTGCTTCGCGTGCCGCGGCGGCCACCGCTGCGACACGGCCGTGGTAGAGGAACCCACCACGATCAAACACCACTTCGGTGACACCAAGGGCCTTGCTGCGCTCGCCGATCAACTGGCCGACACGTGCGGCTGCGGCCACCGACGAACCATTGCCGACGTCACGCTGATCCTTCTCGCCACTGCTCGCGGCGGCAAGGGTGCGCCCGGCATCGTCGTCGATCAGCTGCAAGGCGATGTGCTTGTTGGACCGGAAAACGGCCAGACGCGGCCGGGCCGCGGTGCCGTGGATCTTCTTGCGGACGCGACGGTGACGGGTGATCCGACCCTCGCGACGCTTGCTTGCGACTTTGCTCATGATGCGCTCACTTCTTTCCGGTCTTGCCGGCCTTGCGGAGGACCTTCTCGCCGAGGTAGCGCACGCCCTTGCCCTTGTACGGCTCGGGCTTGCGCACGGCGCGAATATTGGCGGCTACCTGACCGACGAGTTCCTTGTCGATGCCGCGGACGATGACTCTGGTCTGCGACGGGCATTCGAAGGTGATTCCCTGGGGAGCCTGCACCAGCACAGGGTGGCTGAAGCCGAGGGCCAGGCGCAGGTTGGTGGCGCTGACGGCCTCGGCGCGGTAGCCGACGCCGATGATCTCCAATTCACGGGAGAACCCATCGGTGACGCCGGCGACCATGTTGGCCACCAGTGTGCGGCTCAGGCCATGCAGGGCGCGATTGTCGCGTTCGTCGTCGGGACGCTCGACGAGCAGCGTTGCTACCCCGCCGTCGCCTGTCTCGCGACGAACGGTGATCGCGCCGGGGATGGTGCGATAGAGGGTCCCCTTGGGACCCTTGACGGTGACGTCGGCACCTGTGATGGTGACGTCGACCCCGGCAGGTACTGCGATGGGTACTTTTCCAATTCGTGACATGTCAGCTTTCGTGCCTTTCCCGGGTCACCACACGTAGCACAGGACTTCGCCGCCCACTTTGCGCCTGCGCGCTTCGCGGTCGGTCATCAGACCCTGGCTTGTGGACAGGACAGCTACCCCGAGACCGCCGAGAACGCGCGGGACGGAGTCGCTCTTGCGGTACACCCGCAGACCGGGAGTAGAGATGCGACGCAGACCGGCAATGGTGCGTGCCCGATCCGACGAGTACTTCATCGAGATCAGCAGCACTTCGCCGGGCCCAGTGGTGGATGGCGCAACGCTGAAACCGTTGATGTAACCCTCTTTTTCGAGGATCGTGGCCAGCGCGACCTTTTGTTTGGAAGCAGGCATGCGCACCTCGTCGTGCATCGCCGTGTTGGCGTTGCGAACGCGGGTGAGCATGTCGGCGATGGGATCAGTCAGCATCGGGGTTCCTCACCAGCTCGCCTTCGTCATCCCGGGGATCTCCCCGGCATGGGCCATCTCGCGCAGGCACACGCGGCACAACCCAAATTTGCGGAACACCGAACGCGCCCTGCCGCAGCGGCGACAGCGGGTGTAGCCGCGCACCTTGTACTTCGGCTTCGCATTCGACTTGTTGATCAACGACTTCTTGGCCATGTCGATGCTCCGTTACTTCTTCTTCGCTGCCGATTTGGCAGCGGCGCCCTTGCCCCTTGCGGGACCACGGCGTTGCTGGGACTTGGTGGGTACGGGACCTGCGTCTTCGCCCTTCTTGAAGGGGAAGCCGAACGCATCGAGCAATGCCCGACCGGCCTCGTTGCTGACAGCACTGGTGACGATGGTGATGTCCATGCCCCGAGGGGC
The DNA here is from genome assembly GCA_039915905.1 of Ilumatobacteraceae bacterium. Lineage (GTDB taxonomy): Bacteria > Actinomycetota > Acidimicrobiia > Acidimicrobiales > Ilumatobacteraceae > JAODBQ01. The sequence continues at coordinate 83 of JBDSMK010000063.1, read as the reverse complement.
GTCGATCTTGTCGTACTCGATCTCCGGGAACACGGTCTGCTCGTTGAGCCCGAACGTGTAGTTGCCACGACCGTCCCAGCTGT
>JBDSMK010000060.1:0-2525 GCA_039915905.1 Ilumatobacteraceae bacterium | reverse complement strand
CACACGTCGTACGCCTCGTTGCTGGCGCGTCGTATCGTCGCCTGTTGCCGTTGAGCATCTTGGTCGGTGCGACGTTCCTCGTGCTTGCCGATCTCGTCGGACGCGTCGCGCAGGCTCCCGCGGAGATCCCGATCGGCGTGGTCACCGCGTTCATCGGTGCCCCGTTCTTCATACTGGTGCTACGCCGTCGAGTCATCTCATGAGCTCGCTCGGGTTCGATTCGCTAACGGTGCGATATCGAACCCGCGTCGCGGTGCACTCGTTCAGCGACGTCGTTCGCCCGGGTGAATGGCTGTGCCTGATCGGCCCCAACGGGGCAGGGAAATCGAGCATCCTGAGGGCCGTCGCCGGTCTGGTGGCGAGCACCGGAACGATCACCGTCGACGGCTCGCCGCTGTCGTTGCGCACCGCGCGTCGTCGCGCGGAGTTGGTGGCCTACGTGCCGCAGCTCCCGCAGCTGCCCGATGAGATGACCGGCTTCGAGTATGTGCTCCTCGGCCGCAACCCGTACGTCGGCTACTTCGCCCAGGAGAGCCGCCACGACCGGGAGCTGACAGCAGACGTGCTGCGCCGATTGAACCTCGCCGAGTTCGCCGACCGCCAGCTAGGAACGCTGAGCGGTGGTGAGCGCCAGCGATTGGTCATCGCCAGGGCGCTGGCGCAGGAGGCTCCGATAATGCTGCTCGACGAACCCACCAGTGCGCTGGACATCGGTCATCAGCAGCAGGCGCTGGAACTGGTCGATCGGCTGCGTCGTGAGCACGGCCTGACGGTGGTGTCGGCGATGCACGACCTCACCTTGGCAGGGTTGTACAGCGACCGGTTGACGCTGCTGCATCGCGGCAGCGTCGTAGCCAGCGGTGACGCCGCGCAAGTGTTGCGCCCGGAGACGTTGAGCGAGTTCTACGGTGTCAGCGTCACGGTGCGCCACGAGCCCGACGGCACGGTCGTGGTGGTACCGCGCCGAACGCGTTCCGGCTGAGCCGCCCGCTCAGTGCTCAGGTATGAACCATGCGTCATTGTTGGACAGGATCCGGTCGGCCTCGGTGGGACCCCACGAACCGCGGAAGTACGGGCTCACAGGCCCAGGGTGGTCCAGTGCCGGCTGAACGACCCGCCACGTCTGCTCCACCCCGTCCTCGCGGGCGAAGCGGCGTGGTGAACCCATCAACGCGTCGCCGAGCAGCCGTTCGTAGGCTTCGCGGCGCTGGCCGAGGGCGGCGGCGAAGTCCACGGAGATGTCCACGTTCTGGCTGTCGAGGTGCTCTCCTGGGGTCTTGGCCTGCAACGTGAACGTGACGCCGTCGTTCTTGCCGAGGCGTAAGCGAACCAGGTTGCGTTCCGGCGCGGGCCCACCGGCCTCGTCGAACAGCATCCGCGGTGGGGCTTTGAACTCCACCACCACCTCGGTCGCAGCAGCCTCCAGGCCCTTTCCAGCACGCACGTACCACGGCACCCCGGCCCATCGCCACGAGTCGATCTCGAGCCGTGCCGCTACGAACGTCTCGGTCTGCGAGTCCGCGGCAACTCCGGGTTCGTCGCGGTAGCCGACGTACTGGCCGCGGACCATCGTTGCCGGGTCGATCGAACGCATCGCCGCGAACACCTTCGTCTTCTCGTCTTGCTGATAGCTCGCCTCCGGGCCGACTGGCGGCTCCATGGCCACGAGCGCGGCCACCTGCAGCAGGTGGTTCTGCAACACGTCGCGAATCGTGCCGACGCCGTCGTAGAAACTGCCACGGCCCTCTACCCCGATGGTCTCGCTCATTGTGATCTGCACGCTGCGGACGTAGTTGCGGTTCCACACCGGCTCCAGCAAGGTGTTGGAGAACCGGAATACCAGCAGGTCCTCGACGCTCTCTTTGCCGAGGTAGTGGTCGATGCGGAAGATGTGATCCTCGGCGAACACCGAGTGCAACGTCTGGTTGAGCTCCTTGGCGCTGGCCAGGTCGCGACCGAACGGCTTCTCCACCACTATCCGGCCACGTTCGTTCAGACCCACCGAAGCAAGCGACTTGGCCACGTTCGGAAACATGTCGGGCGGGATCGCCATGTAGAACACGGCACACAGACTGTTGTGCTTGTCGAGAGTGTCGGCCAACTCCTGCCACGTACTCGGGTCGGCGTAGTCGCCTTGGATCAAGTCGAGGCGGGCGAGCAGCGTTGTCAGCGCGGTGGCGTCGGCTTTCGGGTAGGCGGCGTCGATGGATTCCTTGGCATGCTCGCAAAACGCCTGGTCGGTCCAGTCGCTGCGGGCAACGCCGATGATCGGCACGCTCAGGCTGCCATGGGTCTCCATCTCGTACAGTGCCGGGAACAGTTTGCGCTTGGCCAGGTCACCCGTGGCTCCGAACAGCACCAACGCATCAGCGGGGGGTTGGTTCTCCCACATCTCAGTGGCTCGATTCGCGCCGCTCGACGTGGCCGCCGAACTGGGCGCGCATCGCCGACAACAACTTGTCGGCCATCAGCGAATTGCCGCGCGAGATGAACCGGTCGAACAACGCCGTGGTCAGAACCGGCAT
>JBDSMK010000058.1:0-4555 GCA_039915905.1 Ilumatobacteraceae bacterium | reverse complement strand
GTGTTCTTGAGCATGTTCGACGCAGCGACCGTGCCTTCGAACGCAGCGACGGGCGTGAGTGGCATACCCGGGGTGTCGGCCGAGTCGCCGGCTGCAAACACGTTCTGGTTGGTGATGCTTTGGAGGTGGCCGGCGACGCTCACTCCCTTCGGACCGTAGGCGACGTTCGCCGCATCGAGTCCGAGTCGCTTGAGTTCAGCGGTGCGGCCGGCGCCGTGGACGATGAGATCGGTCTCGATCGTGCTTCGGATGCCGGATTGTTCGATGGTCACGCGGTATTCGGATCCGACGGGTTCGATCGAGGTGACGACGGTGTCGCGGCGGACGTCGATTCCGACGTCGGAGCCGCGGGTGATCAGCAGTTCGACGAGGTCGGGATCGAAGCCTTTCAGCGGGCGTGGGCCACGATCGATGATGACAGGTCGGCTACCGGTCCGCGCCGCGATGTGAGCGAACTCGAATGAGATGAATCCTCCTCCGATGAACACGATCCGAGCCGGAAGCTCGGCGAGGTCCATGAACTCGGTGCTGTCGATGAGGTGCTCGGCTCCCGGGAACTCCAGAGGCCTGGGGCGCGCCCCAGTAGCGATCAGGAAATGAGTCGACTCGTACGTGCCGCCGCCGATCTCGACACGGTTCGCATCAGTGAACGCGGCCGTGCCGTGGAAGGTCTCGACACCGTTGCCGACCAGGCCGTGTTCCATGTTCTGTGGGACAGGGTCGGTGAAGCCGCGCTTGTGCTTCATCAGGTCCGCCCAGTTGATTTTCAAGCCCTCGCTGTCGATGCCCTTTCCGCGCATCAGCCAAGCGCTGTCGATGATCTCTGCGCCGCGTCGCAACAGCTTCTTCGGGTCGCAGCCACGCAGCGCGCATGTTCCGCCATACGGCAGCTCATCGACTATCGCGACGCGCCAACCTGCCGAAGCGCACTTGTTCGCTGCCGCCATGCCGGCCACACCGGCACCGATCACGATCAGGTCATAGATATTGGTCATTTTGTTGTTCCGTTCAAATTGGAGGGTCCAGGCGTGCGGCGCATCGCGGTGTCCAACGATGACCGGACCCTAAACCCCGATCTAAATGCCATCGTCAAGTGCCATTGTCAAGTGCCGCTGTGCCGGTGCCATCACCTTCATTCATCCGAGAAACCCAGTCATCGACCCGTAACCATTGGTCGTCGAGCCACTCGATGCGGCCTGCGTCGTCGGTGGGGATGTCGCCGACCGGCACTCGCCATGCCGTGACCCGAATCGGGTCGCGCAGGGGAACAGTCTTGGCGAGCTCGGCGAACGACCTGAACCGATCTAGCCCGGCGTGAGCGATGATGACGAGGTCGGCGCCAGGCACGGCGTTGAGGAGCGCGAGGACGCCGCCCGGACGCGGTGGTAACACGTGCTCCAGCGGCATCAGACGACGACCGCGGGCAGGGTTCCCTGACGCCAGCCTGGCCTTGGCGCGCTGGAGGCGTTCGGGGCGGAACAGCCGGCCTTCCGGGAAGATCACGACCGCAGTCGTCGAATCGACACGTCTACCCAGGTCACCGAGCATCGCGAGTGCCTCGGGGCCGTTGTCTCTTGGGATGAACACGGAACCCGTTCTGCCGTAGATGACGTCGAAGCCGGGGTCGGCGAGCAGTTCCGCCATGATTACTCCCCGGGTGCGCAAACCGAGGCGTTGGTAGAGCAGAGATGGCAGCGATGCGTCGATGATGTTGACGTGGCGGCACAGCACGATGACCGGACCGGGGCTGAGAGCGGCTGTTGAGCCTGCGTCGATGCTGATGCGGAGTCCGAGCAGGTGTTCGGCGCGTCGGGCGATGACCTCTAAGGACCATTGCTGGAGCCGGTCGTGGCGACGAATCGATTCCGGGTGGTCGAGCCTGGTGCCGAAGCCTGCCTGTATCCAGTAGACGGGTGCGAGCATGATCTCGACGCTGTCGTTGATCGCGTACTGCAGTAGGAACAGCGCCACCCGCACGGTTGGCAGACGAAATCGGCCTTTGGCGATATCGATGACGCCGGCAACGACGACGATGGCGGGACTGGCAATCATTCCAATTGCGGTGGCCACGAGCATCGCCGGGACGGTGCGGATTCGTCGCTTCCAGCGCGACGCGAATGGCTCGGTGGCCGTCACGCCGGCGACTTCTCACCGGAGGCGAGCTCAGCTGCCAGAGCCTTCAGCCGTCGAAGCGGTTCATCGGGTATCGGGGCGGCCGTCTCGGCGAGGGCGCGTTTCAGGTGCCGGTAGTCGTTGGCCGTAAGGCCGCAGCGGCGACAGGCGTCCAAGTGATCGGAGACTTTCGTTGCTGCTGCGGCGTCGAGGCCGCCGTCGAGGTAGGTCTGGATCTGACGGCCAATTTCGGTACAGCGGGTACCGCCCTTGCGTCGAAACATGTCGAGGACGCCGCGTGGGTTCATAAGTGTTCGCTCCGGAAGTCGGGGTGCTGGGTGAGGTAGGCGCGCATCCGGTGTCTGGCCCGGTGGAGGCGGCTCATTACGGTGCCGGCGGGGATCCCGAGCGCGACGGCTGCTTCGTTGTACGTGAGCCCGTCGATGTCGACCAGGTTCACGACTTGCAAGTGCCGTTCGGATAATCGCCCAAGGGCATCGGCGATCCATGGCGCAGGCTGATGTGCGGTCGCCACGTCCTCGGCGCTCGGCGCCGGAGGGTTGCGTCGGTCTGCTTCGCCGGCTAGGCCGGTGGCGTCGCGGAGCAGGCCCGGTCGTTGTCGGCGATTGCGGTTGATGTTCGCGTTGCGCATGATCGTCATCAGCCACGCCCGCGGATAGACGCCGTCAAACGTGCTGAGCCCTTTGAACGCCCGGATCAGTGTGTCTTGCACCAGATCCTCGGCGTCCTGGGCGTTACTGCACAGGGATCTGGCGACCCGTAGCAGCACCGGTAGGTGCGGCCCGAAGAACGCGTCGAACGTCCCCGCGGTCAGCGGGATGGGGTTCGTAGCGTCGCGCTGCGGCTCGTCGGCCATTGTGTCCAAGTGTTCTCCTTGTCGACATAGACCCGGCCAGCGGTCAGATGATTCCATCTGATTTCATGGCTGATACTTGATGGATTCGTTGGAAGGGTCTGCGCCTTCGGTGGGTCTCGGAGCCGTTAGTCCACGGTGGGCGAACGTGACGAAAGGGACCATCCATGTCTACGTTCACCACTCAGTCTGTGAAGACAACCCTGGTTCGAGGGGGTGTCGCCGGGATGATCGCCGGCGGGGTCATGGCGATGTTTGCCATGGTGGCATCAGTGACGTATCAGCATCACGGGTTCTTCACCCCGTTGCTCCACATATCGGCTCTGTTCGGGTCACCCGAGGCGATGATGCGATCGGCTAATGAGGCGATGTCCGGCAACAAGTTCTGGTTTGCTGCTGGTCCCGCTGCGCTGGGTCTGTTGATCCACATGGTGATGGGCGCGATGTTGGGCGTCGGCTTCGCATTCCTTGCCCGGCGGATACCTCGCTCGGCGCTCGTCCCCGCCGGCGCCGCCTTCGGTCTGGCCGTCTTCGTCGCCTCCGCCTCCGTCGGCCTGCGCGTGGCCTCCAAGATCACCAACTCGGGGAGCGTCATCTCGGAGATGGCCGACATCGTCGGACGGGCAACGTTCCTCGCCGAACACCTAGCGTTCGGCGTCGTGCTCGGCATACTCGCCCTGCGTAGCGCGACGACCAACCAACCGACAGCGACGATGGTCGGCGCTCGATCGGCGATGCTGTCGCGATGAGTAGCCCGGACGTGACGCCGGCCCAGCGGATCGAACGACTGGTCGGCGTGTATGACGCCGACAGCACGCCGCGAGGCGAACTCACATACTGGGTCGGTGCCCGTCTCGGCCGCCGGCACTGCGCGCTGTGTCAAATGACCCACGGATCGGTTCGCCAACGACCTGAATGGAAGGCGTGCAGCGGACTCTTGCGCCGGTGCACGGCGGACCGGCCTAAGGTTTCGCAAGATCCACACCGCCGAGGACCGCTCCGGCGTTGGATTGTAAGTGAACGCTCAGATCGGACCGCGACATGACCCTCAAGATCGGCGAAGCTCTCCCCGACATCGAGCTCGTCGACCACCTCGGTCGGCCGTGGCGCACGGCCGAGATGCGCGGCAGGCCATTAGTGCTCGTCCTCCACCGTCACCTCGCTTGACTGCCGTGCCAGGAACACGTGATCGCCGTGCGCGATCACCTCGACGAGTTCGGTGACGCAAGGGTAGCCGTGGTCACATTCGCGGCCCCCGAACGCCTCGCCGCATATCGGCTTCACCTTGAAGTTCCCTTTGACGTTGTTGCCGACGTCGACCGAGTCCTCTACCGCTTGCTCGGCGCGGAACGAGGCACCATCCGTCAACTCTGGTCACTCGGCACCATTCGGATGTACGTGCGCCTGATTCGAGCGCGACGGAAGCTTCGTCGACCGACCGAGGACATCCACCAACTCGGAGCGGACGCCGTATTCGGTCGAGACGGCGGCCTTCGCTACCTCTCCCTGCCTTCGACACCCGATGCCCGGCCGCCGGTCAGTGATCTCATCGCCGCGCTCGACTAAAGC
>JBDSMK010000017.1:0-6193 GCA_039915905.1 Ilumatobacteraceae bacterium | reverse complement strand
GCGTATTGGTAGAACGACGACAGCGACGACCAACGCCTGCGCATCGTGGCAACGCTGTCGCCTGCTGCTTGGCGGGCGAGACCGAAGGCGGCAAGTGTTGTGTGGTCCGCGAGGAGCGGAATTTCTTGGTGCTGTGCGCACCAACGGCCGAACGTGGCGAGATCGATCCGGTACGCAGACCGCGTGTTGTCCGACTCGTGACCTGCCAGCCAGGCGTCGACGAGCCTCGCCGGCACCGCATTGATCGGAGCAGTGGTCGGAGCATTGCTGCGTGCTGCCATGAGACACATGGTGACAAGATTCAGGCTCGATGTCAACATAATGACGGGGCCGGGATCTGTTGACAGTCAACATAACAGCAGCTATTATGTTGACTACCTCACCTTGAGGGTCATCACCATCTGAAACACAAAGGAGTGCACGACATGCTGATCCAGACCGACCCGTTCCGCGACCTCGATACGCTCTTCAGTCGTTTCGCCGGCCGCCAGACCAATACCGCCGGAACCGGTGGCGTGATGCCGATGGACGCATTCCGTCGTGGTAGCGACGTGTGGATTCACATTGACCTGCCCGGCGTGAAGGCCGACAGCCTCGACATCACCGTTGAACGCAACGTCTTGACCATCTCGGCCGAGCGAAACTGGCAGCGCCAGGAGGGAGACCAGCCGTACTTCGCCGAACGCTACCGCGGCAACTTCCGACGCCAGATCCAGCTTGGTGACGGCCTCGACCTGCAGGCTCTCGAAGCCGACCTCCACGACGGCGTGCTCACCGTACGTATCCCAGTCGCCGAGCAGGCAAAGCCACGCAAGGTCCAAGTTGGCCACGGCCAGCAGACTGAGCCCGAGGCGATCGAAGCAACTTCGGACGCCGGGGTCTGACGCAACATTACGGCCTAACCATACGAATGGCTATTGACAATAGCATGGAGGCTATCTAAGATAGCCTCCATGTCAACCGCTGCCTGCCCCACCAGCCACGAGACTCTCTTCCTCACCCGGCCCGAGGGCAGAATCGGCTACGAGGTGGCTGGTCACGGCCCCTTGGTTGTGCTCGTGCCCGGGATGGGAGACCTTCGTTCGACGTATCGGTTCCTCGCTCCTGCGCTGGCCGACGGCGGCTTGCGAGTTGCATCAACTGACCTGCGAGGCCACGGCGATAGCGACACGACGTTCACGTCGTACGGCGATGCGGCGACTTCGAGCGACGTGGTTGCGCTGATCGAGGAGCTCGGCGGTCCGGCAGTCGTGATCGGCAACTCGATGAGCGCCGGGTCAGCGGTGATAGCGGCCGCGCATCGCCCCGAGTTGATCAGCGGGCTGGTTTTGGTCGGGCCCTTCGTCCGCAATGGGGCTGTGAGCGTGATGCAGCGGATCATGCTTCGGGTAGCGATGGCGCCGCTGTGGGCAGCGACGGTGTGGAAGGCATACATGCCAAAGCTGTACGCCGGGAAGCGGCCGGTCGACTTCGACGAGCACCGTGGTCGAGTGGTCGCATCCCTGCGGCGCGCCGGATATGCCAAGTCGTTCTCGCTCACCACCCGCACTGATCACCGCGCGGCCGAGGCGTGCTTGCCGATGGTGTCCGCGCCAACACTCGTCGTGATGGGGTCCGAGGATCCGGATTTCCCGGATCCCATGGAGGAGGCATCGTGGCTCGCCCAAGCTCTTCATGGCGAGGTCGTGATGGTGGCCGACTCGGGGCACTACCCGCACGCCCAGCAGCCAGGCGTGGTAACGCCTGCGGTCGTGACCTTCCTGAACGCGGTGAACGCTCGTGCCTAGAGCTGGCCTCACCAACACGATTGTGGTCGAAGAAGCCGAAGCGATGATCGACCAACCCGATGCCGCTCCGATCACCCTGGCAGCGCTCGCTGCACGGCTCGGTGTCAAGCAGCCGTCGCTGTACAAGCACATCGAAGGTATGGATGATCTGCGTCGCAGCATCGCGGTACGAGCCAAGCTCGAACTCGCCGGCGTGATGGGCCGTTCGGCGGTCGGCAAGGCCGGCGGCGACGCGATCACAGCGATGTCGGTCAGCTACCGAAGGTGGGCAGCTGACCATCCCGGCCGGTACGCGGCCACCGTTCGGGCCCCTGACGCTGGAGATGTAGATGACGAAGCGGCGAGCTTCGAGATCACCAAGCTTGCCTTCGAGATCATGTCCAGCCTCGGGCTTAACGGCGACGACGCTGTCGACGCGATCCGCGCCGTTCGATCGGTGCTCCACGGCTTCGTGACGCTGGAGGCGCTAGGCGGGTTCGGGTTGCCGGCAGACATTGATCGCAGCTTCGACCGGCTTATCGCCGGCCTCGTGGCCGGGCTCGCCGACTGGGCCGGCTGAAGCGTGTACCTCGTCGCGCCGGAAGGACGGTCCGGGAAGTCGGTCTTGGCGCTCGGTTTGCTAGAGCTGCTCGCGCGGCGTGTCCGTAAGGTCGGTGTGTTCCGTCCGGTTATCCGTTCGACCGTCGACAAGGACCCTCTGCTGAAGTTGCTCGTCGCGCACGACGCAGTGGAGCTCAGCTACGACTCGTGTATCGGGGTCACGTATGAGCAGGTTCACATCGACCCGGAAGCAGCGTTGGCGACGATCGTCGAGCGATACCGGGCGATCGAACGCGAGTGCGATGTCGTGGTCATCGTCGGCTCCGATTACACCGACATCGCCGGTCCCACCGAGTTGACGTTCAATGCCAGGATCGCCACCAACCTGGGCGCACCGGTGCTGCTCGTCGTCAGCGGGTTCGAGCGGACACCAGACGACATTGCCCAATTGGTCGAGATAGCGACAGCGGAACTCGCCCAGGAACATGCGGCGACCGTCGGTGTCGTCGCCAATCGGTGCGCTCCGGAGCAGCTCGAAGCGGTGCGTCACCGTTTGTCCGGGTTCGGCCTGGCTGTATGGGCGTTGCCGGAGACGCCCCTGCTTTCGGCTCCGCTCGTCGCCGATCTGATGACGGCCCTCGATGGTGAGTTGCTGCTCGGCGACGAGGCGATGCTGCGACGTGAGGCCGAGCACATGCTGGTGTGCGGGATGAACGTCGATCACGTGCTCGAGCGGCTACTCGATGGCCAACTCTGTATCGCCGCCGGTGATCGTTCGGAGGTTCTTGTGGCCTTGGCGTCCGCTCATGCTGCCGACGGCTTTCCGTCGTTGGCCGGGATCGTCCTCAATGGCGGCTACCGGCCGACTGAAATGGTCGTCCGGCTCGTTCGAGGGCTCGATGAGCGTCTGCCGATCATCCTCACGGCACACGGCTCCTATGACGCCGCGGGCATCGTCGCTTCGGCTCGCGGCACGCTCGGACGCGGTTCGCAGCGCCAGATCGATACGGCGCTAGGTGTGTTCGGGAAATACATCGAGCCGAATTCGATGCTCAGAGCCCTCGACGTGCCGCGCAGCAGCGTCGTCACACCATTGATGTTCGAGTCGATGCTGATCGAACGGGCCAGCGTGGCGCGTCAGCACATCGTCTTGGCAGAGGGCAATGACGACCGGATCCTGCGTGCCGCGGCGGAGCTGTTGTCGCGGCAGGTGGTCGACCTGACAGTGCTAGGGGACGAATCACAGGTCAGGATGCGGGCAGCCGAACTAGGCCTCGACCTCGGCAGCGCCCGATACATCGATCCGCAGTCGTCCGAGCTCGTCCAACGCTTCGCCGTCGAATACGCCCGCCTGCGCTCCCACAAAGGGATGACGCTTGAACGCGCCCACGACGTTGTGCAGGACGTCTCCTACTTCGCAACGATGATGGTGCACATGGGCTACGCCGACGGCATGGTCTCCGGCGCCGCGCACTCGACGGCACACACGATCACGCCGTCATTCGAGATCATCAAACCAGCACCCGGCACGACCACGGTGTCGTCGGTGTTCTTCATGTGTCTCGCCGACCGGGTACTGGTCTACGGAGACTGCGCGGTGATTCCGGACCCGACCTCCGAGGAACTGGCCGACATCGCCATGTCGTCGGCGGCCACTGCCGCGCAGTTCGGAATCGACGCGCGAGTGGCGATGCTCTCGTACTCCACCGGTCATTCGGGTGCCGGCGCCGATGTCGACAAGGTCAGAACGGCGACGGAGATCGTCCGGTCGCGGCGTCCCGATCTTCTCGTCGACGGCCCGCTCCAGTACGACGCCGCCGTCGATGCCGCCGTCGGCGAGGCGAAGCTGCCGGGCTCCGACGTGGCCGGCCGTGCCACCGTCTTCATCTTCCCGGACCTCAACACCGGTAACAACACCTACAAGGCCGTTCAGCGATCCGCCGGTGCAGTAGCGATCGGTCCTGTCCTGCAGGGTCTCGCCAAGCCGGTGAACGATCTCTCGCGCGGTGCAACTGTGCGCGACATCGTCAACACCGTCGCCATCACGGCGATACAGGCTGGAGCGCTCAAGATCGAGCGCGTCGCGGGTGACACCAGCGAGACCGACAGAACTCAGCCTTGGTGAGTGTGGGCATCCTCGTCGTCAATGCCGGCTTGTGTCAGCTCCGGCGTCTACCGATGAGCAGCCTGCGGGTCGTTCTCAGCGCGTCAGGACGGCGGCGTGGACTTCGCGCTGCTCGGCAATGCCGCCGACTGCCTCCACGAAACGCTCCGTCCAAGATGAGACGACGCGTGCGAGTTCACGGTCATCTCGACGAGCGGTATCGCCGGGCTGGAGCAACTTGGCGATGCCGTTCACGGGGTCGACAGCGATCGCCTCAGGGCCGTCGGAAACCATGTGACGCCGGTAGAACGAGTCGAGGGTGCCCATACCCGCGGTGTAGAGCCGGCCCCCGGGCGCCAGCCGTGACATCAATGCATCGAGAAATCGACGCCTGCCGTCGGTCGACAGGATGTGGCACGACACGTAGGAGTCGATGATCAGGTCGTACTCGCCGTCGGGAAGGTTGTGCTCGTCCACGGTGCCGAGCTCGATGCGTGCGGTCAGATTGCGAGCGGTGGCTCGCGCTCGATGAAGTTGACAGGCGACGTCCGAGCTGTCGATTGCGTGGACGCGGGCCCCGAGGGAGCTCGCATGGATGGAGTGCCGCCCGGTGCCAGCGCCGAGATCGAGAACCCGCTTGCCGGCGACGTCGCCGAATGCCGACTCCAGGCGCGTGAACGCTCGAGACGGAGCTAGCCGGAGACTCGACGGAATGGCGTGAACGTGTGCGTACTCTCGGTCCCAGGCGGCCCCGTCGCCCCAGGCCGACGATGGCGATGTACGGCGCACAGTCTGCTGGCCGGCCGAGTCGACGATCGCCTGTCCCATCGCTGGCGACGCTACCAGCGGAGGTGAGAGCGCTCATCGAGGTCCGCTGCGCTGCAGAAGGCGATGAGTAGGGTTCGCGCATGTCGTGGGCGAGTCGGATATCGCAGTGGCTTCCGGTTACGTGGTTTCTCGCCGCTGTCATCTTGCTACTGCTGCTGTGGACGTCCGGAACGCTTGGAAAAGTGGTGCAACGCATCACGAAGTTTGATGGGTTCGGACTGTCGTTCGAGTTCACCGCGCAGAGCGCTCAGCAGACCAGGGAGTCAGTGCAGGACAGCCTCGCCGAGGTCCGCGTTGCGATCACCCGAAGGCTGGCGGCCGACGTGCGCTCTGCCAACCTTCAAGAGACGTTCCGGGCGATGCTGGACGCAACGCTGCTGCACGACAAATCGGGTTGGCGCAGCACGATCCACATCCAGGACCCGTTGTACGCGAACCAGTTGTTTCAACTGCTGGACTACCAGCCCAGCGGAAAGGGCGCAGGGCGAACGTTCTCGACTCGGGCCGGGATCATCGGGCTGTCATGGCGCCTGCGGCGAACGGAGAGCTGGAATCAAAGCAGCGCTGTTTCGGCAGACGAACTGATTCAACAGTGGGGAATGACGGACCTCGAGGCAGAGAGTCGGAAAGCCAAGGACAGCAAGAAGCTCTTCCTGGCCGTACCACTGCGGGATGTAAACGGCGCACGAATTGGGATCTTCTACTTCGACGCCGACGGTAGGGAGAGGTTCGGATTGTCGACCTTGCCCGAGGTGCCGAGCGAGGCGCAGCGAGAGGCGGCCGACATTGAGGAGAAGGCTTTGCTGAGCAAGATCGAGACCGAGGTCGTTCAGGAGTATGAGCAGCGCATGAGTGTCAAACTGACGAAGGTCGTCGAGGAGATCGCCAAGGCGAGTCCGCTTCTCGAACAGGACGCACAGTGAAGACGGCTGTG
>JBDSMK010000490.1:0-5884 GCA_039915905.1 Ilumatobacteraceae bacterium | reverse complement strand
TACGCCACCGAATATCACGTCGAGCGTTACTTCCGCGAGGCCCGCCTACCGCGTCTGGCCCCGATCAGCCAGGAACTGATCCTGTCGTACATCGCCGAACACGTCCTCGGCTTGCCTCGCTCGTACTGATACCGCCGCCGCTCCAAGAGGTCTCGGCGGCGCGGCATCCACCGGTTCAGCTGCGCCGCACCGCGCCGCAGACTACGTTTGCCCGGGTGGGCCAGCCTCCTGAGACGACCGCCAGCATCGCCGCCGCGCCGGAGGGCGACAACACGGGTGGACCGTCGAAGCTGACCGGGCTCACCGCAGCGGAGGTGGCCGAGCGGGTCGCCCAGGGGCTCGTCAACACCATCCCCAACGCTCCCACGCGCACCACCCGCCAGATCGTGCGCTCCAACGTGCTCACCCCGGTGAACCTGATCGTTGCGATCCTCGCCGGCTTGGTGATCGCCGCCCGCTCACCGAAGAACGCGCTGTTCGGCTTCGTGATCGTGGCCAACAGCATCATCGGCATCGTCCAGGAACTGCGCGCCAAGAAGTCCCTCGACTCTCTGCGTGTCATCAGCGCGCCACGCGCCAGCGTGATCCGAGACGGCAAGACCATCGAACTGCAGGTTCACGAACTGGTACAAGACGACGTGGTCGCGTTGCGTGCCGGTCAGCAGATCGTGGCCGACGGAGTGGTGCTGGCCCACGACAACCTGGAAGTCGACGAATCACTGCTCACCGGTGAAGCCGACCCGGTGGTCAAGACCGATGACGACGAGCTGCTCTCCGGCAGCGCAGTGGTTGCCGGCACCGGTTGCATGCGCGTCACCAAGGTGGGCGCCGAGAACTACGCGGCCAAACTTGCCGAGGAAGCCAAGCGGTTCACGCTGGTGAACTCAAAGCTGCGCAACGACGTGAACCTGATCGTCACCTGGGTCGGCTACGCGATGATCCCGGTGGGCATCTTGCTGGCCACCAGTCAGTTCTGGCGGCACAGCCAAGGCTGGCGGGAAGCGATCATCCAGACCGTGGCCGGCCTGATCGGAATGGTCCCTGAAGGCCTCGTGCTGCTCACCAGCGTCGCCTTCGCGGTCGGTGTGGTGCGCCTCGCCAAGCGTCGTTGCCTGGTGCAGGAGCTGCCGGCGATCGAGGTGCTGGCCCGCGTCGACGTGCTCTGCGCCGACAAGACCGGCACGATCACCGAGGGCACTCTGTCGCTTGCCGAGCTCGTCCCCGTCGGCGATGGCGAAGCGCACCAGATCGACGACGTGCTGCGCGCCATGGCCGACCTCGACCCTGACCCCAACGCCACCCTCACCGCTGTACGCACCTACTACCAGGAGACCCCAACCCCGGATGCCGCCGGCTGGACGGCGACCGGGCGCGTGCCATTCTCCTCGGCGCGCAAGTGGAGCGCGATGTCGTTCGGCGACAACGGCAGTTGGGTGCTCGGCGCTCCCGAGAACGTGCTCACCGACGCCTACCAGGGTGAACTGCGCGACGACGTCGAAACCCAAGCGGCCGCCGGCCGACGGGTGCTGGTGCTTGCCCGCGCCGACGGAACGTTCGGTGCCGGTACCGGTGGTACCAGTGCTGCCGACGGTGGTGACGCCGGTACCGAAGCTGCCGTCACGGGGGAACCGGCGCTGCCGCCGGTGCAGGCCATCGCTCTCGTGCTACTGGAAGACATCGTGCGCCACGACGCCGCCGAGACCCTCGCCTACTTCACCGAGCAGGGCGTAACCGTGAAGGTCATCTCCGGCGACAACCCTGTAACAGTCGCAGCGGTTGCCAAACGCGCCGGACTCGCCGGATGGGCCGACAACATCGACGCCAAGACCTTGCCCGACGAATCCGACCTCGACGCGCTGGCCGACGCACTCGACGCCAACACCGTGTTCGGGCGGGTAACGCCGCACCAGAAACGAGCGATGGTGCGCGCCCTGCAACACCGCGGCCACGTCGTTGCGATGACCGGTGACGGCGTGAACGACGTGCTCGCGCTGAAGGACGCCGACTGCGGAGTAGCGATGGCATCCGGCAGTGAGGCCGCACGCGGCGTCGCCCAGTTGGTGCTGATGGACTCCAACTTCTCAGCACTTCCATCGGTGGTCGCGGAAGGCCGCCGAGTGATCAACAACATCGAACGCGTCGCCAGCCTGTTCCTCACCAAGACCTGCTATTCGATCGTGCTTTCCGTGTTGACCGGCGTGCTGGCCCTCGACTATCCGCTGCGCCCGATCCACCTCACTCTGCTGAGCTGGTTCACGATCGGCGTGCCGGCGTTCTTCCTCGCCCTCGAGCCGAACGCCGATCGTGTCAACGAGGGCTTCCTTGGACGGGTGCTCGGCTGGGCTGTACCGGCGGGAGCGGTGATCGCGTTGATGACGATGGCCGTGTTCGAGATCGTCCAACTGAACCACAGCATCGACGCCGCCCATGCTCGCAGCGTGGCCGTGATGGTGGCTGGCGCCGTCGCACTGATGAACCTGTATCGAGTCGCCCGCCCGTTGAATCCGCTGCGCGCCGTCCTGGTGACTGCGATGGGGGCGATGTTCGCTCTCGCGTTCGTGATCCCTCGTGGCCGGACGCTGTTCGAGCTGCCCACCACCGAGTCGGCCGCCTACCTCGTGGCCGCTATCGCCATCACCGCCTCCTACCCGCTGCTCGTACTCGGCAACTGGGTGAGCCACCAGCTCTACCGCGAGACTCCGCGGGCACGCAGCCAACACCGCGCCGACACGAACCTCGGCTGAACTTTTTCAAGGCCACCGGGCCGACGGCCTACCATTCGCCGATGAGCACGATCAGCGTCGTCACCGGCGCCAACAGCGGCATCGGCCGGGCCACCGCCATCCACCTCGCCTCGCAAGGCCACGTCGTCTACGGCACGGTGCGCAGCATCGACCGCGCCGGCAAGCTTCGCCAGATGGCGGCAGATGCCGGGGTGGAGATCAACCTCGTGGCACTCGACGTGGCCGACGACGAATCGGTGCGCAGCGGCTTCGCCCATATCCTCGCCGAGCCCGGGCAGGTGGACGTGTTGGTCAACAACGCCGGCATCGGTGGTAACGCTGTGGCCGAGGAGTGCCCCACCGATCTGTACCTAGATTGCTTCAACGTCAACGTCTGCGGCGCCGTGCGTTGCCTTCAACAGGTGCTGCCGGGGATGCGCGAACGCCGTTCCGGGGCGATCGTCAACATCACTTCGATCGCCGGACGCGTCGCTGCGATTGCGCAGTCGCCGTACGTAGTGTCGAAGTGGGCATTCGAAGGTCTCAGCGAAGGCCTCGCCCAGGAGCTCGCTCCGTTCGGGATCCGCGTCGTGATCATCGAGCCGGGCGTCACCAAGAGCGCAATCTTCGCCAAGAACATCGACGCGCCGAACACCACCGGCGCATACGAAGCGCCATACCGCCGGATGTTCCAGTTCTACGCGGCCGGGATGGCGAACTCCACCGACCCGCTCGAGGTGGCCAGGGTGATCCATCACGCGATCACCACCGAACAGCCCGAGCTGCGCTACCCGGTGAGCTGGGCTGGTCGGGAACTGATTGAAGGGCGAGCCGCGATGAGCGACGCCGAGTGGGTCGCCCTCGGCAACCACGAACTCGATGGCGACTACTACGACGAGTTCGCCGCGAAGTTCGATCTCGAACTGCGCGACGCCTGAACCGTCGCCAGCCCGCGCATGGTGTTAGTAGACGGTGCAGTCATTTGTAGACGGTGTAGTCATTTGTAGACAGTGCGGTCATTAGTAGACGGTGCAGCCGTACGGCACCGCCAGTAGTGGCAACGGGTCCACTGCTGACCCACCATCGGGGTGCACCTCGAAGTGGAGATGGAAGTTGTTCGGGCCGGCGTTACCGGTGTCGCCGACGTAGCCGATGACATCGCCCTGGCGGACTGCCGACCCGACCTGGAGCCCCGGCGCGAAGCCGGCGAGGTGGGCGTAGAAGTAGTAAGTCGACCCGCCGGCGGTGGTGAGGTACCACGCGTTGCCCGACAATGAGGCGCTCGGCCCATCGGCGAACACCTGCCTGTTGAGCCGCCCGTCGACCACTGCGTAGACCAGCGCCCCCTGGTTGGCGATGATGTCCTCGCCCTCGTGGATCCTTCCTCCACTGCGTGGATCACCGAAGTTGTCAAGCACGTAGCACCGCGTGCCGGGATCAAGCGGGAACATCAGCGCACCGGGGCGCACCAGTCGCTTCGCCGGAGCGTCGGCAGAGGCTGACCCCTCGACCGCCTCGGCAGCCGCCGGCGACGCCGCGGTAAGGCGAGCAGCGGCTGCGACCACGGAAGGGCCCGCCGCCGAGGCAGCGGCTCGGCGCACCGTCGTGCCCTGACCCGAGGCCACGGCCGATACCGCCGCCAGCAAACCGACGGCAACACAAGTGGCAGCGGCACGGCGCCAGGCGGCACCGCGTCGCGGGCGGAGTGAAGGGCTCGAATGCATTTCGAGAATCTAGCGTCTGTGATTCTTGACCGGTTTCGTCGGGTATTCCGCTAAGGTCGAAAACACCAAGGATTCACCGATCTACGACAAAGAGATCCTGACACGAAGGAGCAATTCATGGCTGTCCGTCTAGGAGACATCGCCCCCGATTTCACTGCAAACACCACCGAAGGCGAGATCCACTTTCACGAGTGGCTAGGTGACAGCTGGGGTCTGCTGTTCAGCCACCCCAAGGACTTCACTCCGATCTGCACCACCGAGCTCGGCTGGGTAGCCAAGTTCAAGGGTGAGTTCGACAAGCGCAACACCAAGGTGATCGGTCTCTCGGTTGATTCGGTAGACAGCCACGCCAAGTGGAACGAAGACATCGAGGAGACCCAGGGTGCGGCAGTGAACTACCCGATGATCGGCGACCCGGACCGCAAGGTTGCCGACCTGTACGACATGATCCACCCGAACGCCAGCGACACGTTCACCGTGCGCACCGTGTTCGTCATCGGGCCGGACAAGAAGGTGAAGATGACCCTCACCTATCCGCCCTCCACCGGGCGCAACTTCGCCGAGATCCTGCGGGTGATCGACAGCCTGCAGCTGACCTCCGACTACCAGGTGGCCACTCCCGTGAACTGGAACGACGGCGACGATGTGGTCATCGGTGGCGGAGTCAGCGACGAGCAGGCCAAGACGCAGTTCCCCAAGGGTTGGAAGACCGTGAAGCCGTACATGCGGGTCACCCCCCAGCCGAACCGCTGAAACCCACTCACCCAGTTCAAGATCACAGCGTAACGAGGACTCGCCGCGGCGGGTCCTCGTTGCACGTCGAGCCGGCGAGATTCGGCAACAGGCCGGGTATCAAAGCCGCTCAGCGGCGACGGTCGCGGGGGCGCTTACCAGAACGTTCGCCGGGGCGCAGTTCCTTGCGCAACATGAACCGCATCGCGCTCCAATGGGCATCGATAGAGACCATCTTGTCGTCCACCCAGCCGGAGCGCAGCAGCGTCGCCCGCAGCACGTCACCGGTGAGGTCGCCGATCACAGTGCCAGTGGTGCTGCCCGCGCCAACAGTGGCGCCGGTCCGCTCGCCGTCGGAGCGCCTTGGAAACGCCACCCACACCGCGCCCGCCGGAACCAGTGGTGCGGTGAGCCGCGGCCACGCCGACAGCAGCGCGGCACGTGACGAGAAGAACGCGATCACCACATCCAGCGGCGCGAGCAGCGAGTGCTGCCACACCGCAGCACCGTGGTCGCCGAGTACAGACTGGAACCCGTCGGGGGCTCCGAACACGGTGAACACCCGCTCGGCCTCGGCGGCGTCGCCGATGATGTCGAGCTTCTTGGCCAGCGCGACGGTGCTCATGTCGTTGCGATCGCGGAAAGGATGTCGGCCTTCGCGGCGCGGCGCGCCGGCAGCCACGCAGCCACCACGGCAAGCACCAT
>JBDSMK010000472.1:0-3549 GCA_039915905.1 Ilumatobacteraceae bacterium | reverse complement strand
GGGTCCGCAACTGGGAGCGCGGCGGGCCGGATCGTCGCCGCACGAATCGCAAGACCGTCAAGCGGCGTCTCGCCGAGTTCCGCGCCGGCGCGTACATGCGCACGTTGCTGCGCGACTCGGCCGCCGGATTGATGCATTCGATGATCTACTTCGGTTTCCTCGCCCTGCTCGGTGTGACAACGGTGCTCGAAATCGACCACCAGATGCCTCCGAGGCTGAAGTTCCTGCAGGGCCGCACCTACATGGCCTACTCGTTCTTCGGTGATTTCGCCGGGGTGGTGTTCGTTGCCGGCATCTTGTTCGCGATCGTGCGCTGGTACGTGCAACGTCCGTACCGGATCCGCATCAAGACCAAGCCGGAGCACGCCCTCATCCTCGGCACGTTGTTGGTCATCGGGCTTACCGGTTTCGTCGCAGAAGGCTTCCGGATCGCCACCGTGGGCGAGCCGAGCTTCGAGAAGTGGAGCTTCGTCGGATATCCGGTCAGCAAGCTGTTCAACGGTCTTGCCCAGAACACGTTGGAGAACTGGCACCAGATCTCGTGGGTCGTGCACGTCGCCGCTTTCTGTCTGTTCCTGGCGATCCTGCCGATCACCATGTTGCGGCACATGTTCACCTCACCGCTGAACATGTACCTCAAAGACCGCGAGCGCCCCAAGGGCGCAATGCGGGCGATGCCGAACCTCACCGAGACGTCGTTGGAGACCTTCGGTGCGTCGGTGGTGGAAGATTTCACCTGGAAGCAATTGCTCGACACCGACGCATGCACGATGTGCGGTAGGTGCACCAGTGTGTGTCCGGCGCATGCCACCGGCAAGTCGCTGGACCCGCGCGAGATCGTGTTGAAGACCGGCGAGGTGATGGCCGCTACGGCAGCGAACGGGCCGGTCAGCCCGCCGATCGGCGTCGATTCTGAGATCACCATCTCCGCCAACTCGCTGTTCGAGCGGATCACCGCCGAGGAGATCTGGGCGTGCACAAGTTGCAAGGCATGCGACGAGATCTGCCCGGTGGACATCGAGATCCTCGACAAGATCCTCGACATCCGTCGCTACCTGACGTTGATGGAGAGCAACTTCCCCGCTGAGCTCGGCAACACCTACCGCAACATGGAGAACCAGTCGAACCCGTGGGGCATGAACCAGGCCGAGCGTGGCGACTGGGCCAAGGACCTCGATGTGCAAATCGTCGAGCCGGGTCAGCCTCTGACCACCGAGTACCTCTACTGGGTCGGTTGCGCTGGCAGCTTCGACGACAAGAACAAGAAGGTCACCAGGGCGATGGCCAATCTGCTGAAGCGGGCCGGCATCGAGGTGGCGATCCTCGGTCCGAGCGAGATGTGCACCGGCGACCCGGCGCGACGCAGCGGCAACGAGTACCTGTTCCAGATGCTGGCGATGCCGAACATCGAGATGCTCGACGGGATGGGTGTGAAGAAGATCATCACCCAGTGCCCGCACTGCTTCAACACGTTGAAGAACGAGTATCCGCAACTCGGCGGTAACTACGAGGTGGTGCACCACACCCAGTTGTTGGAGCACCTCATCGACTCGGGTCAGCTCGACGTCTCGCAGGCCTCGCTGGAGGAGCGGATCACCTACCACGACTCGTGCTACCTCGGGCGCCACAACGACGTGTACCTCGCGCCACGCAAGGTGATCGCCAGCATCAAGGGCATCGAGGTGGTCGAAATGCAACGCAACGGCACCAAGGGGATGTGCTGCGGGGCCGGCGGTGCGCGGATGTGGATGGAGGAGACCGTCGGGGTGAAGGTCAACGACGAACGGGCCAAGGAGGCCATCTCCACCGGGGCGACCAGGGTGGCTACCGCATGCCCGTTCTGCTACATCATGCTCGATGACGGAGTGAAGGCGGCCGGGGCGGAGGAGGACCAGGTGAAGGTGGCCGACATCTCCATCCACCTGCTCGACGCGATCGAAGCCGGCGAACACAAGCTGGCCAACCAGGACACGCCGCTGGCCGAGCAGCCCGCGGCCACCAGCTGACACAGGGCGAACCGCCTCAGTCGGGCGTCACTGTCAATCTCCCGAAGGCTCTTCGGTGGCAAAGTTCTCGTAGTAGCGGCTGGGCGTGGGACCGCGCTGGCCCTGGTACTTAGAGCCGTGGGCGCCTTTGCCGTATGGGTTGTCGGCAGCGGTGGTCATCCGCATGAAGCTGATCTGCCCTACCTTCATCGCCGGGTACAGCGTGATCGGCAGTGTCGCAATGTTGGTCAGCTCCAACGTGATGTGGCCGTCGAAGCCCGGGTCGATGAACCCGGCGGTGGAGTGGATGATCAGCCCGAGCCGCCCGAGAGAACTCTTACCGTCGATCCGGCTGACCATGTCATCGGGCACGACGATGCGCTCCAGTGTGCTGGCGAGCACGAACTCGCCGGGATGGAGCATGAACCCGCCGTCGGCGGAAACCTCTACCGGCTCGGTGAGATCGACCGCCGACTTCACGTCGATGACACCGGACGTGTGGTTGCGAAACACCCGGAAGTGGCTGGACAGCTTGACGTCGATCGACGACGGTTGCACGCACCGCTCGTCGAACGGCTCGATCACGATGCGCCCAAGTGCGATCTGTTCGCGCAACGTGTGGTCGGAGAGGATCACGGAGCGACACCGTAGTGACTTGCGCTTCACTGCGCCTCCTGCTGTGCCTGACCGGATTGTCCGGCGCAGTCGGCAACAATGCTGGAGTGACATCACGGGTCGTGCGCGCCGCCATCGGACCGCCACGGCTGATACCGCTGACCGTGTCGCACAGCCTTGCCGCTGCTGCCGATGCGTTCGTCACCATCTCACTGGCCGGATCGCTGTTCTTCAGCATCAGCGCCAACGCCTCACGCCAGCAGGTGCTGCTGTACCTGTTGGTCACGATGGTCCCGCTGGCGGTGCTGGCACCCTTGGTGGGGCCGACCGTAGACCGCTTTCGGCGTCGCCCGCATCTGGTTGCCGCGGTCTGCTACGTGTTGCGCGGCGCGGCATGCATCGGGCTGGCGGCGTCCCTGTACCAGCTGTCGTTCTACCTCTTCGCGATCGCACTGCTGATGATCAGCAAGGCCTCTGGTGTGATCAAGCAGGCGCTGGTACCGCTGATCATCGACAATCCCGAGCGGCTGGTGTCGGCCTATGCCCACCTCGCCCGGGTGTCCACGGTCGCGGGCGGCGTCGGAGCCGCACTCGGCGTCGGTATCTACGCCACGGTCGGCGCAGCATGGGTGCTGCGCGTCGCGGCTGTCGTATTCGTGGTTGCCGCTGTGGCGATCATCCGACTGCGGCCGCTGGAAGCCAACGTGCCGCCATCGGAATCGGTGGAGTACGCGGAGATGCACCTGCCCACGGTGGTCGTTGGATCGGTCGGGTTCATGGCGATCCGCGGCGCGGTGGGGTTCTTCGTGTTCACCATGGCGTTCACACTGCGCCGGGCCAGCGAACCAACATGGGTCTACGCCGCAGCAATCGGCGTATACGGCGCCGGTGCGTTCATCGGCAACGTGATCACGCCGGTGCTGCGTCGTCGGTTCCAGGAGCAGACGCT
>JBDSMK010000468.1:0-2560 GCA_039915905.1 Ilumatobacteraceae bacterium | reverse complement strand
GGTCTACCCCAAGCAGCTAAAGGTCTACGCCAACCAGCTAAAGGTCTACGCCAAGCAGCGCCGCTGCGTTAGTCACATTGATTCCGCCAAGTGCAGCCGCGTCGATTGCGGCCAAGGCGGCCGGCGTATCGAGATCGTCATCCAGCGCAGCACGCACCGTGGCGATGAGGCCACCGTCTCCCGAGCCGTTGCCGGCCGCGGTCCATGATTGCAACCGCTTGGCGTTGCGCGGCATCAGCGTGTCGTCCCACTCCCATTCGCGGCGGTAGTGGTGCTCGATGATCGCCAGACGGATCATCCGCGGGTCCCATTCCGTGCGCAGCTTGTCCACGAACACCAGGTTGCCGAGGCTCTTGCACATCTTCTCTCCATCCATGAAGACCATCGCGACGTGCATCCAGTGCCGCACGAACGGCTCGCCGGTGGCAGCCTCGCTCTGGGCTCGTTCGCACTCGTGGTGCGGAAAGATGAGGTCCGATCCGCCACCGTGGAGATCAATGGTGGTGCCCAGTTCGCGCAACGCGAGAGCGCTGCACTCGATGTGCCAGCCAGGCCGACCGGGACCCCACATAGTGTCCCAACTCGGTTCGTCGGGCGCCGACGGGTGCCACAGCACGAAGTCCAACGGGTTGCGCTTGTGCGGGTCGTCCACGTTGCCACCGCGCTCGCGGGCGTAGCTCAGCATCTGCTCCTCGGTGTAACCGCTCACCGAACCAAACGTCGGAAACCGGGAGACGTCGAAGTAGACGCTGCCACCGGCTTCGTAGGCAAAGCCACGGTCGAGCACCATTCCGATGAACCCGCGGATGTCGGGGATCGCCGACGAGGCCCGTGGCGCCACGGCAACCGGCAAGGCGTTGAGCGCCACCATGTCGCGGTTGAAGCGGGCCTCCTCCCCCGCCGCCAGGTCGAGGTAGTGCACGCCTAGCTGGCGGGCTTTGGCAAACAGCGGATCGTCGACGTCGGTCACATTGCGCACGCACTTGATGGTGTGGCCGAGGTCCAGCAGGCGCCGTTGCAGTACGTCGTAGAAGATGAAGGTGGACGCGTGACCCAGGTGGGTGGCGTCGTAGGGCGTGATCCCGCACGTGTACATCAGCACCAACGGGTTCGGATCGAATGGCACGATCTCGCGGCGTGCCGTGTCGTAAAGCCTCATCGTCACGTAGTGGTCTGTTCTGATTGAGCAGTGGTGCGGTCACTGTCGTCGGGCTCGAGCGCGGACTTGGGCTTGGATTCGGAATTGGGCGCGGCCGCAGCCGGTGCTGCCAGCTTGATGCCGGTCAGCTTCGGTGCGACCCTGGTGCGGTAGCGCACGTTGAGCTGCAGAAGCACCGCGGTGAACGCCTCGATCGCCATCGCGTTGGACAGCTCGCCGGCCTCCAACGGACGGCATCCCGGTATCCGGGCAACGATGTCGCTGACCGCGTCCACCGCTCCGGGATCATCTCCGCAGATCAGTACATCCGAATCAATCGGTGAGCCGAGGTTGCCCAGCTCCTTGGCCGGGAGGTGATGGAACGCGGCGACCACGTGGCAGCGCGGTACGGCGGCCTGCACGTGGGCGGCGACGCTGCCACGCGGCGGCACCAGTGGTTGGAACTCATGGCCCACGCGAACAAGCGCGTTGGCCATGCTGACCACCACCTTGCCGGCCAGCAGGTCGGCATTCTCTTGCGCCGTGGTTGCCGCCGAGTCCCATGGTGTGGCGATGATCACCAGGTCGCTGGTGCACGCCTCCGGGTTGTCCCCGGCCGCAAGTCGGGGAGCCAGCTCCGGGAATTTGGCGATCAGCGTGTCGCAGACCTCCATCGCCCGGTACTTGGACCGCGACCCGATGACCACGTCGTATCCGATCGACGCAAGGCGCGCCCCAAGCCCACTGCCCGCCGGGCCAGTACCACCGAGGATCCCAATTCGCATGAATCGCAGCCTTGCACATGGCCAACGCCACGCCCCAAGCTCGCCAGGTGACATACGATCACCGCCCATGGGTCTTCTCGACGGCAAGAACATCGTCATCACCGGCGTCCTAACCGACGCCTCGTTGGCCTTCGGGGTCGCCGAGTTAGCCCAGCGCGAGGGCGCCGAGATCGTCCTCACCGGCGCCGGTCGCGCACTCAGCCTCACCCAACGCACGGCACGCAAGCTGCCGAACCCGGTGGATGTCTTCGAGCTCGACGTCACCGAGCCCGATCACCTCGACGCCGTGCGCGAGGCGCTGACCGACAAGTGGGGTCGTGTCGACGGGGTGCTGCATGCCATCGGCTTTGCCCCGGCTGTGTGCCTCGGCGACGATTTCATGGCTGCCACCTGGGCCGACATCTCGGTGGCGATGAACATCAGCGCATATTCCTACAAGGCGCTCGCGGATGCGTTCGTACCGCTGATGACCGGTGGGGGTTCGTTCGTCGGCCTTGATTTCGACAACACCGTCGCCTGGCCTGCGTACAACTGGATGGGTGTCGCCAAATCCGCGCTGGAAAGCATCAACCGCTACCTCGCCAAGGCGCTCGGCGGCAAGGGAATTCGCAGCAACCTGGTTGCGGCTGGACCGATC
>JBDSMK010000314.1:0-10117 GCA_039915905.1 Ilumatobacteraceae bacterium | reverse complement strand
GAGCTTTAGGGCATATTATGAAAGAAGGCATACTGATATCACTTCATGCGTGGGATATCGTGCCAGAACAATGCGACAGCTTCTACTGCGGGTTCCAGATGAGCTACATCGAAGGCTCGCACGGCGGGCGAAGCGGGAAAGGCGGAGCGTCAACGCTGTGGCCAACGAGATGCTCGGTGCCAGCGTCGACCTCGACATTGGTGTGGCGCGCGACTCCATTCGAGCCAGAGCCGCGGCCCACGGATTGCTGCTCGTCACTCCACCCTCCGGAGCGCAGGCACCATCGCTGGCTGACGTGAGGGCGCGGATGCGTCACGTCGTGCTTTCCGCCGTCGAATTGATAGAGGAGGGCAGGTTCGCCCAATGAGGGTCGCCTACGTTGTGCCCTCGGTGATCGTGTCTTACTACCTACCGCGCGACTCGTTCCACCGGCAGGTCGTCGAACTGTTCGATGACCCTGACACTGCGCCGATCACATCAGCGTGGAGCAGGATCGAAGTGTTCAGCGCGCTCGTGCGGGCGACGCAAACCGTGGTTGCAGACAACGATTCGCTGCTCGAACGCCTTGATCATGACCTGTCCGGCGACCCGATCACGATGATCACCACGGCGGAGGCCGCCGCAGTCGCGTTGACTCTCGAACTAGTGCAGCACCAATTGATTCGACCGCTTGACGCATGGCACATCGCGGTAGCCGCAGATGCTCTCCCTAAGCTCGCCGGGCCGGGCGACACCGCCGTGTTCTACACCTGCGACCCGGATCGAGCTCGGGCGGCCAAGTCCATCGGTCTCACAACGGCGGACCTAAGCGACTGCTCGTGATTGCGATTGGCGGGCGGCTGTCGGTACGGATCAACGTTCGGCGGCGTAGCGACGTAAGACGCGGCGTCCGAGACTCGTCTTGTGGACCTCGTCGGCCCCGTCGTAGATGCGCGCGGCGCGCTCGTGTCGATACCAGTAGGCCAAGACGGTGTCGTCGGTGACACCGAGCGCGCCATGGACCTGGATCGCTGTGTCCACTGCGTGGAGCATCGTGTTGGCGACCTCGAACTTGATCGCTGCGATCTCGTCACGGGCAGCCTTCGGTCCGTACTGGTCGATCATCCATGCCGCATGAAGAGTCTGCAGCCTGGCGCCGCGGATCTCGGCGTCTAGCTCAGCTGCCCAGTGCTGAATCACCTGTCGGTCTGCGAGCGTGCTGCCATCGACGTCGATGACGCGTTGGTTGGCCCGCTCGCACATCATGTCGAACGCCCTCGAGGCAATGCCGAGCCAGCGCATGCAGTGGTGGATGCGCCCGGGACCGAGTCGATCCTGAGCGATCACGAATCCGGACCCCTGGGGCCCGAGCAGGTTCGTCTGCGGCACACGGCACGACTGATAGGAAACCTCCCCGTGGCTGGCGTGACCGGACCCCGAGTGCCCCATCACGCTGATGTTGCGCACCAGGTTGAAACCTGGGGAATCGGTAGGAACGATGATCATGCTTGATCGTTGATAGCGGCTGGCATCCGGATCAGTTACAGCCATCACGATGGCAAACGCGGCACCGTCTGCCGACGAGGTGAACCACTTCTGACCGTTGATGACGAAGTCGTCACCGTCGACGACTGCCGTTGTTGCCAGCAGCACCGGATTCGATCCCGCGGTCTCTGGTTCAGTCATCGAGAAGCAACTGCGGATCTCACCATCGACCAACGGGCGAAGCCAACGTTCCTTCTGCTCCGGTGTGCCGTACTTGTGGAGGATCTCGACGTTGCCGGCATCAGGAGCTTGTGTGCCGAATACGGTCATTCCGAGGGGACTGCGCCCTACTGCCTCGGCAAACAGACCATGATCAACCATCGACAGGCCGAGACCGCCGAACTCCACAGGATGGTTCGGTGCCCACAAACCCATCTGCTTGACCTTGGCCTGCGCGGCGGCAACGGCAATCTCGAGCGTTCGCGGGTCGCCATGGAGCATCTCGCCTTCCAGTGGGATCACCTCCCGGTCCATGAACTCGCGAATCATCGCCAGGCGAACGGTCATCTCCTCTGACATCGAAAAATCCATGTCAATACCTCCTGACAGGACGCTACGCGAAGCAAGGAATCAGGGCCAGGGCCGTTAGTCCTCGCTAGTCCCGCGACACTTGGGTATCTCAGCTCAGACGTAGTAGCTGCTTTCCCAGATTGCCGCCCGAAAACAGGCGCGCCAGCCCGGTCGGGGCCCGCTCCAATCCCGTCAGGACATCCTGAGAGGCTTGGATCTTGCCCTCGTCGACCCAGCGGCTGAGATCGCCCCGAGCACGGTCGAACTGGTCGGCAAAATCGGTCACGAGAAACCCTTCCATCCGGCTCCGTCGGGTGGTGAGCAGTTGGTAGTAGTGAAGTCCAATCGCTGGACGCTCCGGCCTGTAGCCGGTGGAGATCGAGCCGCATAGCGCGATCCGTCCCCTCTCCGCGATGTTGAACAGAGCTGCGTCGAGAAGCGAGCCGCCGACATTGTCGAACACGACGTCATAGCCGCCCGGAGCAGCTCTCCGAAGTTGACGCCTCACGTCGTCGTCGTAGTGATCCAGGCACTCGTCGAATCCGGCCACCTCGCATACCCAAGCTCGCTTTTCCGCGGTTCCAGCCGTGCCAACGACGCGAGAAGCTCCATTGATCCTTGCGATTTGACCAGCGATCGATCCCGTTGCACCTGCAGCAGCGGTGACCAGAACCGTGTCGCCCACACCAGGTATCCCGACCATCAGCATCCCGAAGTACGCAGTCAGACCGGTCAGCCCGAGCACTCCGAGCATCGTCTCCGGGTGCGCGATCTCCGGTGGAACGATAGTGAGCTCGCCGATCCCACCGGGAGGGATGTGGGCGTACTCCTGCCATCCGAGTTGACCTTGCACTCGCGTACCGACGGGGAGATCGGCATGCTCTGAAGCCACGATCATGCCGACGCCGTATGCACGCATCACCTCACCGATCGCCACCGGTGGCGCGTAGGAGCGCACATCGTTCATCCAGCCTCGTTGGGCCGGATCGAACGACAGCCATTCGTTCCGAATGACGACCTCGCCGGCTCGAGGCGTCGGTACCGGTCCCTCGACCATCTCGAAGTGCTCGTCACCAACCTCACCGGTCGGTCGCTCACGAAGCACCAGGCTGCGATTCCTCGTCTTCAACATTGCTGTGGTCTCCTGTCGAATGACGCGCCACCCCGATGGGGCGCGGTGACCTGGGTTCAAAGCTTGTGCTCGGCGAGCACCGCGTTGCTGTGGCGCCAACTCACCTCACACCTTGCGCTTACGGCCCTCCCAGAACGGAGCCCGCAGTTCCTTCTTGAGCATCTTTCCGCTCGGGTTGCGCGGGATCTCATCAACAAAGTCGACCGACTTCGGCACCTTGAAGGCGGCGAGTTGGTCGCGGGCGAAGACGATGATCTCCTCCGCGGTCGAATCGGTACCAGCGGCCCGCACCACGATCGCCTTACCCGCCTCCCCCCACCGCTCATCGGGTACGCCGATGACCGCAACGTCGGCAATACCAGGGTGCTTCATGAGGACGTTCTCGATCTCTGCCGGGTAGACATTCTCGCCGCCGGACACGATCATGTCCTTGACTCGGTCGTGGATGTAGAGAAAGCCATCGTCGTCGAAATATCCGATGTCGCCGGTGCGGAACCAGTCACCGCCGACGTAGGCCGCAGCAGTGCCTTCCGTGTCTTTCCAATAACCGAGCATGTTCTGACGTGACCGGGTGATCACCTCTCCGACATCACCGCTGGCCACCTCCACAAAGGAGTCGGGGTCGACGACCTTGAGCTCCACGTTGCGGTTGGCCTTGCCCGCCGAGCGCAGTCGATGCGAATTCACGCCGTCAGGATCGTGATCCTCGGGCCGCAGAGTCGCGACGACGCCGGTGGTTTCAGTGAGGCCGTAGGCCTGAGCAAACTTGCAACGGAACGTCCTGACCGCGGCGGCCAACACCTCCTCGGTGATCGGCGAGGCGCCGTATACCATCATCTCGAGACTCGAGTAGTCGCCCTCGGCCACGTTCGGCACCATCAGCATGAATTGAAGAACGGCTGGCACCAAGAAGGCATGGGTCACCCGTTCCTTGCCGATGGTGGCGATGAGCGCTCCCGGGTCGATATCGCGAACGATGATCGATGTCGCTCCGTTGATCATGCCGACCACCGCCCAGCCAGAGCCGCCGATGTGGAATAGCGGCATGGCGACCAGCGAGACGGAGGTTTCGTTGAAGCCCCAGATCTCATTGGCACCAGCCATAGACGCGAATAGGTTGTTGTTGCTCAGCATCACGCCCTTGGGCCGGCCCGTGGTGCCCGAGGAGTACAGCTGGAAGGCCACATCCGCCCCGGTCGGCTGCGCGTCCGGATCCGACACGTCGTCGCTCATCCATGATTCGTATGACTCGAAGCGATCGTGGTCGTCCAGACACACAAACGTGACGACGGTCGAGAGATCGGCGCGGATCGTCTCAATCGCATCTGCGAATTCCCTTCCGACGAAGAACACCTTGGCCTCGGCATTTTCGACGATCCAAGCCACTTCCATCGGCGCGAGGCGCCAGTTCACATTGACTGTCACGGCGTTGAGCTTGGCCGCTCCGAAGAGCACCTCGAAGTACTCGTAGCCGTTCTTGTCAATGAATGCGATCCAGTCGTGGTCGCCGACACCCGACGCGACCAGCGCGTTCGCTACCCGGTTCGAGCGCTCGTCCAACTCGGCCCACGTCTGGCGGAAGTCGTCCTGGATGATCGCGACCTCGTTGCCGCGTTGCCTCGAATTGGAGCGAATGACGTCAGCCGTACTGATGGGGGTTGACATGACTTGGTACTCCTTCGTGATGTTGTGTGGCGACCGGCGGCGGTCAGGCTCCGAGGACTCCCGTGACGGCAGCGAGGAGAATCGCCTCGACGGAGCGCCTCGGGCTCGGTGCGAGCTGCTGCGAATCGGGTTCGTTCAGATCGAGAACACGGACGACCCATCTGACAACGTCGGCGTCGAGGTCGACCGGACCATCGAGGACGACCGTCGCAGAGTTGTCGCGTTCGAACTGCTGACGAGCGACTTGGACGACGCCGTTCCACTCCGGCACAGCGAGTTCCCTGTCCTCAACGAGCACGTCTATTAGATGCTCTAGTGCCTTGTCGTCTGTGGAGGATCCGTCGAGGCGGTCGCCGATGTCGTGGATGCCGGGTTGCCGCCAGCTCCGCCGCCGCCAGTCTGGCCATTCTTGGATCACATCCGCGTCCGGCGGCGTACGAAGGCTCTCCAGTACTAGGGACGCCGCCGCGTAGAAGGCGACGAGGGGAAGGACTCGTTCAGGAGCCTCCTTCATCGGAGCCGGCCAAGTTTCACTCGGTCGGTCCGAGATTCCCTCAATCTCCTCGCTACTGACGCCCGCGGCGCGTGCGAGCAGAACATGGCGTGCAAACGGGTACTTGCCACCGCATCGCGAGGTCGTCCACAGGATGACGCGTTCGCGGTCGGCCGTGCTGAGACCGGATCCATCGATCACCGTGCGGCCCAGCCCGACCCATGCCACCAGCGCTCGTGGATGATGGGCAATGGTTGCGTATACGTTCAGATCCGCTCGAAAGGCTGAGCCCCCGATCGCCCGGCACTCTGTCAGCAATTTCGGTGACCAGTCGGAGAGTGGATGTCCCACCCAGCTGGATTCCAGGAATAGACGTTCGGCGGTGTCCATGTCAGAAGGTGACGACGATCTTGCCGAGATGGTTGTCGGTGAGCATGTGTCGTTGCGCGGCCGCGATGTCGTCGATCGAGAACGTCGAGTCGACGATGACCTTGATGTCACCCGACCCGAGGGCGCCGAGCAGGTCTGCGGCGCATCGTTCGCTGCACCGCAGAGCCTCGTCTGGGGTGCGGGTCCGGAACGTAACACCGATGATGCTGGCGCGCTGACGTGACAGGTGATCTAGGTCTAGTGCTCCCACGGCGCTCGCCGTACGCCCGACACTGATGAGTCGTCCTTCGATCGCGAGGAGCTTGACGTTCTGTTCGAGGCAGATTCCCCCGAGGCTGTCGACCACGATGTCCACTCCTCGGCCGCCGGTCGCAGCGAGCACGGCCTCGCCCACTTGGCCGTCATGAACAGCCACGTGCGTCGGCGATAGCCGAAGTCGAGCGAGCGCGGCGAGTTTGTCGGTCGAGCGCGAGGTTGCAATCACGGTGGTGGCACCGATGAGGCGGGCGATCTGCACGGCCGCCACCCCGATGCCTGACGAGGCGGCGTTCACCAGAACCGCGTCACCTGGACGGACCTTCGCCGCGGTCGCCAGCGCATCGTGTGCTGTGACGAAGGTGTTGGGGAAGCCACCCGCCTCTTCCCAGTTCACCGACGCCGGGATCTTCATCAGGGCGCGCGCGTCGGCACAGACGAACTCGGCGAGGCTGTGGGGCGCACGGCCCATGACGCGCTCACCGACGACCCAGTCCGTCACCGCTCCGCCGAGTTGGTCGACTTCACCGGCGAATTCGATGCCCCCGGGTTGCGGCCGGTCAACGTCGGTGGACATCGTCCGAGCCATGTGAATGAGCTCACCCCGGTTGAGGCCGGCGGCGCGTACGCGTACCCGCACCTGTCCTTCGTTGGGTTCCGGGCGCGGCACCTCGACTACCTCGAACTGACGCTCCAACGTGTCGCCAACTGCTACCGCAGCTCGCATCGATTGACTCATCATGGTCGCGGCCCCGCGGGCCAGGCGTCGACAGGTGTCTCGGCCGCGAGGCCTGCCGAGTTCAGTAGACGGCAGATCGTTATGTACAAGCCGGCGAGCAACTCGACCACAATGACTTCGCCGGAGCTCAGTTCGCCCATCTCCTCGTCTGTGAGTAGGCGGCCGCCACGCTCGATGACGATCAGGTCGACGATGCGGAGAGCGGCACGTTGCACCGGGTCGAACTCGCCGTGCTCCCAGTTGCCGATCGCCTCGATGAGTGCGGGAGCGACGCCCACGTCGCGAGAGACAAGGAGGTGCTGTTGCCACGCATGGCCGCAGCGTTCCAACCAGATGGTGCGCAGAATGACCAATTGGCGCAGTACCGGGTCGAGACCTGCGTCCATAAACAGGGCACGGGCGTAGCGATGGAATGGCTCGATGATCGCCGGGTTGTGAGCCATCACTCGGTAGAGCCCTGGTACACGATGACCCGGTAATCCTTCACCGATGGTTCGCCAGTAGCGAGCTACGTCAGCGTCCAACTCGTCGTCCGTGAGGGGTCGGAGCGCGGCGCTCACTGGTGCACCGGTCGGATCTTCATCACGTCGACGTACTTGTGGTTCATGACGTAGTACAGGACCAGCATTGCAACACCGACGATCTGGCGCGGTGCGAAACGTTCGCCGAGTTCAGCACGCAACGACGCCGCGAGTGGTGCCCTAGCCGCGAGGTGATCCGTGAAGGCGAGGAGGACCCGTTCGTCATCGTCGAACGCGGTGCTGTGGGACCAGTCGTCCAGCGCGGCGATCTTCGCCGGGTCGACACCATCCGCGTGAGCCTTCTTCAGGCGCTGTGTCCAGCCGTACTCGCTCTGATCGAGTTGGCACGTGCGGAGGCCCAGTAGGTGGACCGTCGTGGTCGGAATGCCCGGCTCGTCGTTTACCTCCACACCGAGCTGCCAATACGCCTCCAGCAGTGCCGGATGGTTCGCCAGAACCTTGATCATCGGAGCAACAGGTCCGCGAGCAGCGATGCGGTCCCAGATCGGCTGAGCGGCGGAGGGCAGGTCGATCCGCTCGAGTAGCGGGAGCACCGCAGGCGCCGGCGTCACAGGGCCTCCCACGGCAACGGTTCGTCGCCGTTGCCCGCGGCCGGGTCGACGTCGAGCACGTCGACGAGCCGATGGCTGAGGTTGTAGTACAGCACGAGGATCGTGATGGCGAGCAAGGTGGACGACGGGAAGTATCGCTTCATCTCATCGACCACTGCGTCATCAACCTCGCCGCCGCCAACGACTGCGTCGGCGTAGGCGAGCATCGCGCGTTCTGATGGCGAGAAGAGATCGCTGATCTCCCAGTTGGCGAGCGAGTCGATCTTTGCTCTGCTCAGCCCGACGGCCAGGGCCTTTGGTACTCGCTGGCGCCAGCAATATGCGTTCCGGTCGAGGAACGAGGTGCGCATCACCAGCAAGTTCATCGTCGGGGCGTCTAGACCGACCTGCTCGTTCAGGACGACACCGAGCCGCCAGTACTCGCGCAGAACATCGGGATGGTGCGCAATGATCTTCAGTTTCGGAGCGACGGGGCCGTAGCTCGCGATCTCATCCCACACCGCCTGGTGTTCTGCGGTCAAGTCGCCTCGGTCGAGCGGAGGAAGCAATGTCATGTCGGGCCCTTCTTTGCGCTCAGCGCTGCTCGTGATGCCTTTAACGTACGGAACAGATCTGCCCTTGTCAAGTGATACTTCGTTATCCAAAGAGGCTAATCATTGGTTCAGCACGATTGCGCCTCCGGTAACCCTATGGAAGCGGGGTTTGCATAGTCTGCTTGACGTTGATGGCCTTTTGCTTCGCTAAGTGAAGACCTCTGAAGTACCGGTCGATTGTGGATTCCGTGACATGGCGTGTGTGCGACCGAGCCGCTACGGGTCGCTCCAGCTCTGATCAGTTCGACGCCCCCGACACCGCACAGTGCGAGAATGCGCTCATGATCTACAGCGACGCTCAACCTGCTGCAAAGCCGTCACCGATCTGACGAATCGTGTCTTCGTGGTGACGGTAGGCAACGCTGGTATCGGGCTGGGGATCGCGGAGGTGACGGTCTAGGCGGAGGTGACGAAGCAACTGCGCGGGGCTCTCCGCAGAGGTGGCAGCCTGGTCGCCGTGTCATCGATGTCTGCGATCCATGGGGCCGCTGGGAACGAGGCTTACGGATCGGCCAAGACTGCCGTCAACGGACTGATGCGAGCGTTGGCAGTCGCGCTGGCGCTGCACCAGATCCGGGTGAACTCGATCTTGCCCGGGTGGACGATCACCGACCTCGCGTCAGACCTCTACGACGACGACAGATTTCGCGACGTGACTATCCGTCGCACGCCGTTTCGACGGTGGGTACACCGTCGACTAGAAGCGCAGGAAGATCTCAGGGCAACCGGCGGCGCAGCCACGTCGGGTCGAGCCGGGCTGGTCAGGTCGCGAGTGCGAGCGTCGTATCGTCGTGCTCAAACACGCGCCCGCAGCGGGCGCACGTCAGACATGGGTCGAAGAGCTGCCCACAATGCACATGGCGGTGGAGTGTCGGAGGTCCCAACTCGCCGCCTGTCCAGCGATCACCCCATCGGAGAAACATCATCATCGTCGGGTAGAGCCGTCGCCCGCGTTCAGTGAGCTCGTAACCCCGGCGCTCGGATTCGATCGGTAGGACAACGCCGAGTCGAACCAAGTCGTGGAGTCGTTCAGCGAGCACGGCGGTCGGTGTTGCGAGTACTGTCGCGAGCTGGCCGAACGTTCGGAGTTGCCCGAAGAAACCCGCCAGGATCGTCGTCGACCAGAAGTTGCCCACGATGCCGATCGTCACCGGATCGATCAACCCGAACGACAGATCGTTGTCCGTGGTCGATCGCCGATGGTGGCGGCTCTTCGGTCGTGCTTCGAAGCGATGGCCTGACCCCGTCACGAGTTCAACGTCGGAGTGTTCGATCGAGTGGCCACATTGGTCGCAGTTGAGTGAAGCCTCTGTCAATCTGTCACATGCGTGGTGGAAGATCAGGTTGCATCGCCCCAGTTCCTTGCGCTCCCATTCCCAGAGGGCGACGAATATCGTGAAGGTGTCGAGCCCCGCCTCGGCCAGCTCGTAGGTCACCGAGCGACCGGTTCGAGTACGAACGACCAGTCCGTTCTGCACCATCACTTTCAGGCGCGTGGACAGTGTGGTGTCGGAGTGGACGTTCGCCCGCTCTTTGAGGTCGCTGTAGGTCATCGGGCCCCCGAACAGCAGTCGGGCGACCAGAAGCACGTGCCGATCGCTCAGCTTTCGTGCCGCATGGGACATCGACCCGCCCCGAACCATTCCGGGCGGGGCGGGCTTGAGATTCTCGATCTCGTTGGGGATCGACGGTTCAATCACGCCGGTGCTTGGACGAGTCTCGG
>JBDSMK010000427.1:0-6546 GCA_039915905.1 Ilumatobacteraceae bacterium | reverse complement strand
CGGACAGGCATTCCAAACACGGTCGTGGCGGGTAAGGCCTCCGTTCGCGGTGGCTCGGGCGTTGTCGTTGGCATCCCGGTTGGCGACGGCACCGTGCCAGGCACCGATGCGAGTACCTCAGACGACGAAGTTGACGGCGACCCGCACGAGCAGATCAGACACAGCAGAAACAGCGGACCGGCGCTCTTCACACCGAGTTGGACGTAGCCACGACGAGGCTGGTTCCCGCGCTGACCCACCCAAGCAGAATGCCCGATGTCGAGCGTCGTGTCCAGCGCACCGATCGGCAGACCTGGGCGGGGCAATGTCAGCAGGGACCCGGCAGCGGCAGCAGCACGCGTGCCGCGTCTGCGTTGCCATCGCCTTCAAGTTTGATCTCCACGCATGCTCCCGTGGAAAGAAGAACCCCGCCGAAATAGCCGGTGAGGTCGGTGTCGCAGCGCGACACGGTGACACTCTTGGTTGCGTCGCGGAGCATGTCTGCGTCAGGAATGACCGACTGCCACGTTTCGGGCGTTGCGTAGTACAACAGTGCATCGGTCGGCGAGACGACGGTCATCGTTGTCGTCGGAGACGCCGACGCGGCCACGTACAGAAAGACCTTCTCGAAGAACATCTGCGTGGTGCCGTCCGACACCGGCCGAGGACTGGAGAGCCGTTCGTGCACCGGCTCGACGCCGCTGAAGTTCAATCCATTCGCGCTGACGTCGCCCTCAGCGGCCGGGGTCGTCGGGTGGCCGTTGTCCGCGCACGTGAGCGTTGTCACTGCGGTGCTTGATGGCGTACCCGTGGTCTCGACTGCGCGTTGATCAGACGAACACGAGGTAGCGAGTGGCAACGCAGCGAGCAACACGACGCACCTCACCAGCGCAGAATGCCCGTTATGGAGCGGTCGCGCAAGCTCCGGATGCGCTTTAGCTGGTGCCCGATGTGTACCCGTTGTCTGCGAGCCAATGTCTTGCTCGCCCTAATCGAGCGTCGTCGCGGTAGCGGTGCCAGACGGTGAAATGGTCGTCATCGCGTTGCAACGTTGCCAAAAATGTCTTGAACGGAGCCTTCCCCGAGATGGCGACCTGCAGCCGATCGCGCAACGCGACCGGTTCGACCGTGAGAATGAAGCGTTCCATGTCCCGGTACGGCGCCCGCGAGCCTTCACCGCGCACCAGCAACCACCGATCAGCGTCGTCGGAGTCGAAGCCATCGGGTTCCTGACCGACATCGAACAACTCACCCGGCCAGACAACACCGGACTCCAAATCGATGTACGACTCGCTGCTCTGAGGCTGATCGATGACGTCTGCGAGATCCTCGAGATTCACCGCGATCGGGATCAGATCACTCGCGCGCCCGTTGAGGTGATCGATCAATGGGTCGGCAAGCTCGATGTCGCCGAGCCATCTCCGCTCAGCGAGTTGAACCGCGAGCGACTCGATAATCTCGCCGAGATCTGCCGACGATGGCCTGGCCAGGGTCACCGAGCCAGCCAGCTGCAAGCCGTCAGACGGGACACCCGACCGAAGAAATACGACAAGGAGCGCTGAATCCTTGCCGGCCTCGCGCAACTGATAGCGCCATCGATCGTGACTCACACGCATCTCCACCTTCCGGGCCTTTCCTCACGGTACGCGATCATCCGACATCGAACCGCCATTCGTGCCCATCAGACCACCACGACAGGCCTTGCGCGACCGCTCCATAGCGGGCATTCTGCGCTGGTGCCCACGGATCTGGATGAGATCGAATTCCGGCGAGTTCTAGCGAGCCCTTTGGCCAACGGTGCCAGGTTCGCGACGCCCTTGACATCGAGGTCAATGGCCGCTCGCTCTCGCACCTTCTCGACGTCGCTCCGTTCGACGTCGAAGCCGTGCGTTCACTCGGGCTTGTGCACGCCTGGTCACAGCCCGGTACGAACATTCCGATCTTCGTTTGCACCTGTGGCGATATCGACTGTGGCCACTTCGAGGTGGACATCGAAGTCGAGGGTGAAACGATAAAGTGGGTGGGTGCAAAGCTCGAACGCGCACTCTCGTTCGATCAAACGGAGATGGGCACCTCACTGCGATCCGCGTTAGCCGACTGACGCCTATCTGCCGTTAGGCGTCTCTAGTCGATGCTGTCCGAACTTTTCTTCAGTTCGCGGATCACGTAGAGCTGCGACGACCAGATGCCTTCAATCCAGTACTTCGTGCCGGCTACTTGAATCCAATTGTCGCCGTCAGTGTCGTTGATAGGCCCGAGCGGTTCGAGTGTGTCGAAGCGCTCCCGGATCCGAGTCGGTCGGCGCAGACCCCTGGTGTCGAAGAGCACAATGCCTCGGTTTGTCACGGCGATGGTGGTCGCTCTTCGAGTGACATTGACGAAGAGTGACATCACTCCGAACAGCGGGGCCAGCAGAGCTTCGATTCCAGATCGCGGGCCGGTGAACGCGACGACCGCAGCGCGGACCTGTTCACTTTCGGCCAGCAGTGGTTGAACTCGTTGTTGGAGGCGGCGTTCTGTGCCGCCCAGCGGGTAAGGACTCTTCGCCATGGCTCCGCCAACGTAGTTCCCAATGTGTGATGGCGCGTAGGAGCCCGCCCAGAACTGCCGTTATACGGGTGATCGTTGTCAAGGGGTTGTTCGGGCTCGGTTGATGAGGCTTTCGAAGAGGTCGACGCGTTCGGGTTGTTGGTGGTCTCTGGCGTGATCGCGTTGGCGGAGCAGGACGGGGATGTACTCGGGGCCGGTGGCGAAGTAGCTGCAGGTTTCGCAGGCTGACTCGAGGCGGCAGTCGAGTTCGACGGGGCGGGTGCAGAGTCCGTTGCCGAGCATGCGGGAGTGGGCTTCGCGTCGGAGTTTGGCCATGCCGGCGGTCTCGTAGTCGGCGGGGAGTTGGGGCGTGTCGGTGTAGAGGGCGTCGATGGTGGTGTTGATCTTTTCGTATTGGTCTGCGACGACACGGTCGGCGATCCGGGCGTAGGTGAGGGTCATGTGCATGGTGCGGTGACCGAGCAGGGCTGCGATTGCTTCGAGGCGCATCCCCCGGTTGAAACTGGTGAAGACCGATATTCAGACCGTGTTGAATGCTGTGTCTTGTTGCTCGGGTTGTTGCATCTGGTGGGCTTTCAGGGGGTGGCGGTGGTGGCTGCGTAGTTGGCCCAGTCGCCTCCGGCTGCGTGGAACCAGTCGACTGCGGTGGTGATGGCGATGCCGAGTATTTCGGCGAGGACCACGGCGGGGACTTCGGTGGCGAGTTGTAGTTGCGCGGCCTTCTTTGCTGCTCGTGCGTCGATGCCGTAGGCGCCGAGTCGTTGGCCGAGT
The DNA here is from genome assembly GCA_039915905.1 of Ilumatobacteraceae bacterium. GTDB lineage: Bacteria > Actinomycetota > Acidimicrobiia > Acidimicrobiales > Ilumatobacteraceae > JAODBQ01. The sequence continues at coordinate 3,246 of JBDSMK010000427.1, read as the reverse complement.
CGGTTGGCGGTGATGGGTCTGCCGGGGAGGTGGCCGGGAAACAGCCATCTGCTTGGGGTGATCGAGCCGATGCCGACGTGGTCGGTGCGGCCTGTGGAGATGAGGGCGGTGACGTGGGTGGCGAGCGGCTCGGGAATGGTGAGGGCGAGGGCACCGAAACGGATGGTGACGTCGGTGTCGGTGGTGGTGATGGTGTCGATGGTGATCGCTGCGATCCGGCTGAGTGGTTGGGCGTAGAGGAGCACGAAGCTCCCGGCGACACGGTCGGCGAGTTCGATGCCGGGGTCGTGGAGAAGTGTGTTGATGATCTCCCATCGGGTTTCGGCGTCGAGGGCGTCGCCCGGTGCGGAGCGCACGGGCGGCACGTTCAAGATGGTGCTGAGCTTGCGTTCGTGGGTCCAGTCGAGGAAGTAGCGGACGTCGTAGCGTGACCGCGGGCCGGTGGCCAGCCAGAGATCGAGGTCGCCCTGGGTGCAGGTGGTCAGGGTGAGGTCGTGGGTGGCGAGCCAGTCGAGGAACCGGACGGCGCCGAGGACTTGGTTGCGGGCGTGGGCGATCGCTGTGCGTGCGGTGGTGTTGTGATCGGCGCGGCGGCGTAGGCGGCGCAGCACCCGCCAGGTGGCGAAGACGGTCACGGTGTTGCGGTCCTCGGTGCGGTCGATCGCGGCGATGGTCTGTGCGTTGAGTCGCTCGAGTGTGAACAGTTGCTCGTCGCGTGGGGCGAGGGCGCCGTGGGTGACGAGCATCTGGCGGACGTGGTTCGCGGCCCTCGGGCGGGGATGGGTGTCGAGCGCTTCGTGGGACAACGCGATCGTCCCCGCGGCCAGCTCGGCCAGGATCGGGGCGCCGGCGCCTTGACGTAACCAGTTCAACGCCTTGCGCGGTGTGGGCGAGGCGGCGATCGCGGCGTGGACGGCGATCAGGGCGCCAGGCACGACGCCGTCGGGGCCGGTCATTGCTTCAGTGACGCGGCGGGCCAGCGCGCAACGGTCGCAGCGGCCCGCCTCGTAGAGCTTGTCCTCGCGGCCGCACACGGTGCAGGCGTGCATCGGGGCGAGTCCCGCGCAGTCACAACAGCAGCTCGCCCCAGGGCCCGGCGGAGACACCAGTCGGCGTTCGGCTCCACAACCAGCGCACGTGCCCCGCCGGCGCAGGGCAGCGTTGTAGCAGGGATCACACACCGGGCCTTCGGCCCAGCGCACGGTCGGGGGGCGGTCCTGGCCGCAGTGAGCACACACAGCGCAGGCTCGGGGGACGCAAGCGAGACATGTCGGGGTGCCGGCCGCGACCCACCGGCAGGGCCGGGTCCGCCCGCAGTGACCGCAGAAGCCGACGGGTAGTTGGTAGCAGTCGACGCAGATATCGGGATCGGTCGCTGTGGCCTGCACGCAGATCGCAGCGACCCGCTGGCAGCGGCCACACCGCCGGCGGGGCCGCAGCTCGGACCGGTTGTAGCAAGAGCCGCACAGCGACTTGCCCGCCCTGGTGGAGATGATCGGCCTGACCCGACTGCAGCCATCACACGTCGATGCCTCGCCGGTCACATGGCCGCCAACTCGGCCGCCAACTTGGCGGTCAACTCGGCAGTCAACTTGGCGGTCACCCGGTCAAACCTTGTCGTCGCGCACGATGCGAGCCCGACGCGGCCGCAGGTCGCGCACAGCCGTCGCAGCCGGCGCGTTCGCGGACACTGCTTTGGGTTGGCGGCGGGCCTCGACGGTGACTTCGACAAGATCGGCCGGTGTCACCGCCAAGATGTCACACAACGCGGCCAACGTGGTCAGGTTGAGCCGCTCGGGTGTGCCGACCACCAGCCGGTAGACCTGCTCGCGCGACAACACCACTCCGCGTTCGGCCAGCAGCGGCCCGAGCTCGGTGGTCGCGAACATCCCCCGCGCAGCCATCACCGCACGCAGATGCCAGCGGTAGCCGACGATGCGTGTCACTGCTCGTCCCGATCGAACGCACGGGCCAACGCCTGACGCATCACCTTGTTCTTGTAATCGCCGGACACCGACGTGTAGATCGCCGTCGTCGATGCCCACGAATGACCGACCTGTTGTTGGACGAATAGCGGGTCGATGCCGTCCTCGACGAGATGGCTTACATAGGAATGACGCAGACAATGCGGGGTCAACTCGACCGGCAAACCCATCGCGTCACGGTAAGCGCAGAACCGCTCATTGATGTGACGGGCACTGATCCGGCTGCCCCGCTCCGTCAACCACAACGCCGCAGTGGCCCGCGCCCCATACAGCGGCCGGACATCGGCAAGATACTCCTCGACCGCCTCCACCGCCCACGGCATCACGCTGGCCACGTTGCGCCGCCGCGGTGGACTGCCCCGCATCGCCTTGCCCCACCGCACCGACAACATCCCGAACCGACCCAGCTCAGGCGCGGCCGGGTTCGTCGAGAAATCGGTGGTGTCCAACATCGCCGCCTCCCGACGACGCAAACCCCACGCATAAGTCACCTTGAACATCGCCGTATCACGCCACGCCGCCAACCCACCCTTGCGACCATGCACCCTCGCCGCAGCCACCCGCTCATCAGCGAAATCGAAGAACGCCTGCAACTCCTCACGCGTGAACGGCCGCCGAGCCGGATCCCCCTCATAGTCGGCGACATGATCGGCGGTGTTCCAGTCATGACAGATCTGGATCGGGTGCTCCCCGAAACGCTCCTCGCACTCCAGCGCCCAGCCGTAACGGCCATCACACGCGAAATCGCAGAACATCGCCACAGCGTTCTGATAGGCCCGGATCGTCAGACGCGACCGGCCCGACGAACGCAACGACACCGACCACTCCTCAATATCAGCCGGACCCCACCGCCACGGATACTCGCCAGTGAACTCCTGGAAACGACGCAACGTCTTGTCCCGACTATCCACCGTCGCCCCGGCCAGAAGACGGCTCTCCTGCTGCAACCGCCAACCCGCCAAGATCGCCTCGAACACCGCCGCCTCCGGACGCAACAACAGCGCGCCATCGACCAACACCAAATGTGCCGAGCCGGCCATCTGACCCACTCCAGCCATCACCATTCCGCCTCTCAACCAGCGACACACCCAATGCCACATCGTTGCACCCAATGCAACCAACACGGCGGATGCCCTTACATCACAAGGACTACCAGCCGAACGGCAACCGCCTCAAGCCGCCACCCCAGCACCCAAATCCCATACGGCTGCCCGGTACTCGACCCCGCCCAAAGATGCAGCAAACGCAACAGTGCCCAGTT
>JBDSMK010000310.1:0-3588 GCA_039915905.1 Ilumatobacteraceae bacterium | reverse complement strand
CCTCACGGGGGTCCCACGCCACCCCGGGCTCGAACTCCCGCCCCATGGCCCACGGCACGAACTCGTGCGGGTACCACGGCTTGCAGTTCGCGTAGTGGCGCGCCGTCAGCTGTTCGGCGACCGGAACCAGTTCCTGGAGAAGCTCGGCTTCGTTCATTGCCGACGAGTCTACCTACTGGTCGGTAGGCAACCACGTCAGCTGCGTGAATACCAAAGGCTTCGCTAAGCGGAGCCGGCACCGCCGGGGCCGTCGGTGCCGGGCCGGCGGTTGCCCTCATCCGCCGAGTCGCCACCACGATGACCCGCGGGTAGCGCGGCATTGATCTCCGCCTCCGTCGGTTCGCGAGCCTCACGGCTCTCCGGTGGCAGCAGGTCCATCAATGCCTGCATGATCCGCTTGGTGTCGGCATCGGCGCTGCGGTAGACCAGCTTCACGGGCGAGCCGACACGTACCGTGACTGTCGGCGGCGACACCAGGTTGAGCACGTTTGGCAGGCGCGACGAGCGCGGCCACACCTTCTCGGTGCCCCACATGCCGATGGGGATGACCGGCACCTTGGCTAGTTTCGCCAGTCTTGCCGCGCCCCACCGCCCCTTGAGTAGTGGGTCGTAGAACGCCCGGCCGCGCGGGATCGTGCCCTGCGGCATCAGCGCGACAAGGTCGCCGTTGGCCAGTGCCTCGGCCGCAGCCGCCAGCGGTGCGTCGCTGCCGGTGCCACGGTCCACCCGGATGCCCCCCATCGCCGCCGCCAGTTGACCGATCACCGGGGCATCGAACACCTCTTTCTTGCCGAGGAACCGCACGGTGCGATTGGTTCGCGCCAACGCCAGCGCCATCGCCGCAGGATCGAAGTAGCTGCGATGATTACCGACGATGATCGCCGGCCCCTCGGTCGGGATGTTCTCCGTACCGGAGATGTCAAACCTGGCGAACGGGAACATCAGTGGACTGGTGAAGCTCATCGCCAGCCGTTGAATGTCACTGTTGGCGACCGGGATGATCGCCCGGCCCGACCCCTCGTGATCATCTGCAGGACGCGACAGATCGAGTGTCGGCCAGCGGCGCGCCGCAGCGACCAGTCGCAGACGGGGATCCGGGTTGACCGCAAAGGGCTTGCCGACCGCGGCAAGCAGCGGCGTGTCGTAGACGCTGTCGCTGTAGGCGTAGCTCTCCGCCATGTCTATGTCGTGATCGTCGGCCCACTGACGCACAGCGGCAAGCTTTCCGGCACTCCATACGAATGGGCCGTCGAGGCGCCCGTCGTAGGTGCCATCGGCATTCACCCCGTAGCGGGTGGCGAGCACGTCATCCATGCCGAGCAGATCGGCCAGAGGTTTGACCAGGTCGTAGGGGGACGTGGTAGCCATGACCACCGGTCGTCCTGCCTGCTGGTGCTCGGCGATCAAGCCTGCGGCCAGCGGTTGGACGAGCGCCAACAGAGTGCCGGCGGCGCTCTCTCCGGCACGCTGCACCGTGGCTCGTAAGCGCCCCTTGGCCAGGGCTGCCCCTTGGCGTGCCAACGCCATCGACGGCAATGTCTCGCCGATGGCGTTGAACACCCGGAACAGGGCCTGCTCACCTGGGATCTGCCGGCTGACGAGGCCGGCTTCGCGCATCGCTCCGGAGAAGCCGGCGCCAGAGGCACCGGCTAGCAGAGTGCGATCGAGATCGAAGAACGCGGCGCCGCGATTGGCTGAGGACGAGCCGCTGCTGGCAGAGGTGGTCACGGCTCGAACTCTACGACAAAATGGGAAAGGCCCCGCTTTGGGGGAAGCGGGGCCTCTCAACCGGAACCCTGTGGATGGGGGATCCACAATCTGGGTTCTGTCGAGCGCACTCATGGGGGGCGAGTGCACTTCGATTTACATGTGAAAGTATGCACGTGAACAAGCGATCTTTCAAGCAGAAATTGGAGATACTCCGTATCGTTCTGGGAGATGGATCTCCGGCAGCTCACCGCTCTCGTCGCGATCGCCGATCACGGATCGTTTTCCGCCGCTGCACGAGCGATGTACACCGTGCAATCCAACGTCAGCGGACACATCGCCCGGCTGGAACGTGAGCTCGGGGTCACTCTCGTAGATCGCCAGCGCGGTGGGTTGACCGATGATGGAGTATTGGTCGTCGACCGCGCCCGACGAGTTCTCCACGACATCGACGACATCTCTGCCGAGATGGCCTCACGAGGCGATGCTGTGCGCGGCGATTCACGAATCGGGATCATCGGTACCACTGCCCGGTGGCTGCTGCCCCAGCTCCTAACCCAGACGGTGCGGCTGCACCCAGGGGTGCACGTCACCGTGCACGAGGGCAACACCACGAACCTCATCCCCCGACTCGTCGCCCAGCAGATCGACGCCACCCTGGTGCACCTGCCGGTAGACGATCCCGAACTGCTGGTCGAGCCGCTGTTTGCCGAAGACCTGCTGCTGCTGGCCCATACCAAGCATCCACTGGCCGACGGCGACGACGAGATCTCACTCGCCGAACTGGCGAACGTGCCGCTGATGCTCCCACCACTCGGCACGGCACTGCGTCGCGTCATCGACAGGGCCGCAAACAACGCCGGCATCGAGATGCTTGCCCAGGTCGAGATCGACGGCGTACGGCTGCTCACCTCGCTGGCCTTCGAGGGATTCGGCGCCGCGATCGTGCCGGCGACCGCCATCCCGCGGTGGTTGAAGGGCGACTTCAAACGAATAGCAGTGCCGGAGCTACCCCGGCGCGTCGTCGGCTGGGTGCAACGACGCCGGCCGACACCTGGCGCCCCGACAAGGGCGGTGCTCGGCGTACTGCGCGAAGTGGTTGCACATCAGGGAGCCAAACAGCCTGGGGTGCACGTCGGCGCCGACGCCTTTCCGCTAGGCCGTGCCAACGACGGCCGCGCCAACGACGGCCGCGCCAACGACGGCCGGAGTGTCTAACCTCGCCACCATGAACGTGGCGCTGCGCAGCAAGGTTCCGGGTTCTGTCACCTGCGACATCCGCGCCGTGGCTGGTCGCGACGTGGCCTGGGTGGAAGTGGATGCCGCCGAACGGCGCGGCGCGCTCACCTCTGACTCCTCGTCGACGCTGGAGGCTGCCGCGGCGACGGCTCGTGCCAATGGGATTCCGCTGGTTTGCGTGATGCGTTCCAGCGGCGCCGACATCGTGGAGGGCTTTGCTGCGTTACATGGCTGGGGTCGCGCCGCCAAGGCGCTCGCCGACTGCTCAGGGATCGTGCCCACCGTGTTCGTCGTCGACGGCCCCGCGGTGTCCGGTCCCGCCTTGCTGCTAGGTCTGGCCGACCACGTGGTGATGACCCGTGAGGCCTATGCGTTCGTCAGCGGCCCGACGATGGTGGCCGAGTTCACCGGTGTGATGATGGACAACCAGGAACTCGGCGGCGCCGCCAGCCATGCGCGCTACACCGGCGCCGCAACGCTGATCGCCGACGACATCGAGTCGGCGCTGGCGCTGGTGGAGCAGCTGTTGTCTTACTTCCCATCGAACAACAGCCAGGAGCCGCCGATGTGGGCCACCGACGACCCGCACGACAGGGCCACCGAGGAAGCCGGCGAACTGCTCCCCGCCACGTCCACCGGCAG
>JBDSMK010000315.1:0-8354 GCA_039915905.1 Ilumatobacteraceae bacterium | reverse complement strand
CATCGGTGTGCTGAACGACCGCGCCAACCACGGCACCCAGCCGACCGCCAGCCCGAACCCGATGGCGCTCACACTGGCGAGGACCAACGATTCCGCCCACGCCCCGATGGTGTCGTAGTAAGCGGTGCGGAACTGTTGATTGCCGATCAGGTCGACCGCTCCACGGAACGTGGGCCCTGGTCCGGGGAGGCCGGACTTGGGGATGACGTCCCAGGCGCGCAAGAAGTACCAGATGGCGCCGGTCAGGGCGAGCCCAAAGACTCCCCACAAAACGGGCTCCACCCGGCCGGACAAACGCCGGCCAGTCCGGCGCAAGGCCGGACTGGCACTGACGTTGTCAGCGGTTATACGTAGGTCAACCAAAGTCACGGTGTCTGCATCACGGGGTGTAGATGAGGCCGGAGATGTCGACCGCCTTCTTGAGCACGCCGTTGTCGACGAGAACCTGCTCCATCTTGGTCATGATATCTGGATCGACCACGGTGTCAAGCTTTTCTTGCTGGGACGACTTGAGCAGCTCCACGGTCGTGTTGGCGAACTTGGCGGCCAGCGCGGTTGCCTCATCGAGATTCTTCGGATCGCTGATCTGGGCGAGGCTCTCGTTCATCGCCGCCGCGAACGCCTTCAACTCGTTCGGGTTCTTGCTGATGAAGTCATTGTTTGCGATGTACATCGCATACTCGGTACGTCCAGTGGTCTCACCCATCGGATCACCAATCCGCTTGGCGATGCCACGGTTGACGAGATCCTGCACAGCGTTGCCACCGGTCTCCATCGCGTCGATCCGGCGTGACTCGAGCGCTGCCGCGATCTGCCCCGCTGGGATCGTCACGAAGTTCACGTTCTCGACGTTGCAACCCTTTTCACGCAGCCAGGCCAGCCAGTACTGGTAGCCGATGTTGCCGAGTTCGGTGACACCGACCTTCTTGCCTTCCAGGTCGCATGGCTTCTCGACACCCGACTTGACGTTGGCGATCGCAGCCCGCCCAGTCTTTGGGTCGGTCGGATAAGCGTTCTCATAGGCGCCAAGCACGACCTTGAGCGGGAAACCCTGGGCATAGGCCTGGATCGCGCTAAGGCCGTTCGTGAACCCGATGTCGACCGCACCGGTGGTGACGGCTGCGATAGCGGCAGACCCGCCGCCGACCGTGACCCTGTCGACGGTGATTCCGTGCTTTTCAAACAGGCCCTTGTCTACCGCCCACAGCAACGTGATCTCGTTGGCGTAACCGATGCTGGTTACCTTCAACGGCCTGTTCAGCTCCGGCTTGCCTTGCGCGTCGGCCGTGGCTGGCGTCGAACTACCGCCTGCGACAGTCGTCGCTGTCAAACCGGTCGTTTCCGTCGAGCCACCGGTTGCCGGCGCGGTAGTCGTCGCGTCGGCGACGGACGTCGCCGCTGCAGGAGAAGACGTCGGCGCCGCCGTCCCCTTGTCGTCGCTTCCACAAGCAGCGGCTGAGATGGCCATGATGCCAACTACCCCAAGCAGCGCAGTCATGCGTCGGATTCTCATGAGCTTCTCCCCCTCTTCGTGAACGAGCGACGGCGATTCCGTGCTTCGTTGTCATCTCTTATTGCAAGATGATCTTCCATAGAATGAGATAGAAATCGTCCGCTGTCAACTGCCTGGGTGGGATTAGTCGGTGCGTGGCACGATTCTTTTCGAAAATCAGGACTCACTCGCCGACGTCGCGAGATGCCGTGTCTAGTTCGAGCCTTCTCGCTGCGGAGTCTTGACCAGGGCGGCGATCGTCGGATTGTCCATCGGCTCACCCTGGCGTTGCTGGACCGGCTTGCCGAAGCCATCGACAATCGGCCGACCGACATCGCGCTCGAGCCACAGCCGCAGCAGGTGACGGCGACGGTCTGGCTCAGGATGGTCGCGATATGCGGTGCGCGAGTGCATCGCGGTGTAGTTCAGCAACCACTGGATGTCGCCTGGCTGAAAATCCATCTGCTGGGCGATTCCCGGCTCGGAGGCGATCTCGTCGACGAGCTCGAGCACCTCACGCTGTTGCTCGGTCAACCGCGGGACGTCTGGGTAGTTCTGCGCAGTGAACACCATCTTGCTCCCGCCGTACACCGACAGCACGCCATCGACGAGGCTGCACATCGGCGATTCGTAGGTGGCGGCCGGTGCATCGAAATCCTGCTTGTACCAGTCCCAATGGAATGGCTCGAACAGCAGCGGCGCGAGATCGGGACGGCGCCGGACGACCTCGTTGTAAACGGTTGCTCCGCTGGCCAGGAGGCTCGCGCCGCCTTCTGCGGCGCCCATCAGACAGAGCAATCCAACAACGTCAGAACTGTCCGAATGAAACGTCAGCGCACCGGTCGTACGCGAACTGAGCACGGTCGGGTCGTAGGCCTCCTTGTCGGTCGTCGCGATCACGTGGGTCAACACATCGCCCGCCGCGTTCTGGCGCATCGGCGCACCGAGATGCAGGCCGAGCAGGAAGAAGATCGCCCCTGACAACTCCTTGGAATACTCCAGCACACGCAGACCACGGACAACGACGAAGCCGCGCCCCTGGTCGAGATCCTCCGCCCACCCGGCGATGCCGGCGGCGCACACGGGGAGCGGAAAATCGTCGCGGTTGACCGTACCTAGATGCGGGTCGACGGCGAGGAACCTGTTGCCTTCCTGCTCCAGTTCGGCGAGTTCGGCGGAAGACAGCACGTAAGAGAACTCACTGGCTGGAATGGAATCGTCGCCGCGCCAAGCGACTGTTGTGGCGATCGGCTGCAGCGCCGACGCTGCAGACTTGTTGTTGGCACCAGCGTGAACCGTCATGTCAGGTCCTATCTGTTCGTGAGCCACCAGGGTGGTGACGTACAGGCTTAGCGAAGAATCGAGATGCCGTCAATCAAGTCGAGACGGCACACCACTGACAACTAGCAGTTGCATTAAACGGGATGATGTCACATAATGCAGGACGCTACCGACGGGATTTGTACTCGGCAGATCTGGCCAGGCGCCTCACGGCACCGCGAACGACCGGCTACAGACCACTCCACAGCCCCACGATCCACAGCAAGGAACAAGCAATGGCGCAACAGGATTCGGCCCACAAAATGCTCAGCTGGCCCAACGGTAAGCGCATCGCGGTCGCCTTGACCGTGATGTTCGAGACCTGGTCAGAAGGCAAGGCCCCGTCGTATTCCGTTCAGGCGACCAGCCTCCGCCCCGGGCAGGAGGACTTCGCCGGTAAGGCCTGGTCGACCTACGGCGGTCGCGTAGGTGTGTGGCGAATCCTGCGCAACCTCGATCGCTGGGGTATCCCGGCGACGTTCTTCACCAATGCCGCGGCAGCCGAGTTGTACCCCGATGCCACCAAGGCGATCGTCAAGTCCGGCCACGAACTGGGTGGTCATGCGATCTATCAGGACCAACTGATGGGTTACAAGACGCCCGAGGAGCAACGCACGACGATCAAGACCGCGCTCGACACCCTCGAGGAGATCGGTGGTCAACGCCCGACTGGTTGGCTGAGCCCTGTACTTGCGTTCACCCCGGAGACAGTCGACCTGCTCGCTGCGGCCGGCCTGGAGTGGCATGCCGACGTGACCTACGTCGATTTGCCCCACCGTCGCCAGACACCGCATGGGCCGATCGCATGCGTCCCCAACAGTGATTTCACCGACAACCGAACGCTAAAAACGAGCACCCGCGATCTCGTCGACGTGTACACCGATACGTTCGACTACCAGTACGAGCACGAGCCGATGAGTCTGCTGGCAATGACACTGCACTGCCAGTACGGCGGTCGCCCGATGGTGATCGGTGCGTTCGAGCGGGTGGTCAAGCACATTGCCGCTCAGGACGGTGTGTGGTTCGCCCGGCACAGCGAGCTCGGCCGCTGGGCGCTGGACAACGAACGTGAGGAAACCACCTACGCCGAGCGCTACTTCTGATGACCCGTTCTGCTGTCGCGGCGAACTGGGCCGAGATCCCCGTCGAGCAGGTTCGTCCCGGGGTCAGTCGGCAAGGCTTTGGCACGGACGAGATGATTCTGGTGATGAATCGGATCGAGACCGAGATCGAAGTCAAGCCACACTTCCACGCCGACTTCGATCAGATCGCGACCATCGTCAGTGGCCACGCGATCTATCACGTCGGTGATGTCGCCCACGAGGTTGGCCCGGGGTCGCTGCTGCTGATCCCCGCCGGCGTCACCCACTTCATCGAGCCCCGCGGCGACGAACCGATCCACAACCTGGACATCTTCGCCCCAGCCCGCGAGGACTACCGCCATCTGCTGGACTGGATGAACCGCGATTACCCTGAAGCGTCCCCCGCTCAAGATTTGGAGGAGCCGTCATGACTGTGATCGACGAACCCAACCTCGAATCGATCGGAGGCACCCCGGTGCGCGTTCGTGGGAGCGAGCCGATGATCGACGAGAACCGCGACACGAACACCTTCCGGGTCAATCGCTCGGCGTTGCGCGATCCTGACGTGTTCAGCCTCGAACAGGAACGCATCTGGGGTCACAACTGGCTCTACCTCGGCCACGAGAGCGAGGTTGCCACTCCAGGCGACTTCAAGGTCCGCAGCCTTGGTGGGCGCCCGCTGATATTTTGCCGCGACGAAAGCAGCGAGATCCAAGTCTTCCTCAACTCGTGCCCGCACCGCGGCACCGCCTTGTGCCGCGAGGAGGCCGGCAACGCTCGGTTCTTCCGGTGCTTTTACCACGCCTGGACGTTCAACACCGCTGGTGAGCTGATTGCCCTTCCCGGGCCGGAGGGATATCCGGAAGGCGACGACTTCCGAGACCGTCTCAGCCTGCGTTCGGTGCCGCAGTTCGAATCGTTGCGAGGTTTCGTGTTCATCAACTTCGATGAGCACGCCGGCCCGCTGCGCGAGCACCTCGGAAACGCCGCCGACTACATCGAGATGGTCGCCGACCATTCGTCGGTCGGGATGGAGGTCCTTCCCGGCACGCAGCGCTATACCGTGTGGGGCAACTGGAAGCTGACCGTCGAGAACGCGATGGACGGGTACCACTTCGCTCCTACTCACATCACGTTCCTCGAGTACCTCAAGCGCACCGGGTACGTCACCAGCGACGAGGGCGGGCGTAATGTCCGCCTCGACAACGGTCACAGCGTTCTGCTGCTCACCGGTCACAGCGGCCGGGCCGGGATGCAGTGGGAACCTCGCTTCGGCGAAGAGGAGCGGCTGCGGATCGAGGCCAACCGCGCCGAGTTGACCGAACGCCTCGGCCCAGAGCGCACCGCCAAGATCGCTGATGTCAGCCGGATCCTGTTCGTGTTCCCCAACCTGATCCTGTTCGACATCGAAGCGCTGTCGATCCGCCGACTAGAGCCAACGGCGGCGGACCGAACCGATGTCGATGCCTGGGAGTTGGCCCCGATGGACGAGACACCTGCGGCCCGCGCGATGCGCAACCGCGTCCTGGTCAGCTTCATCGGGCCCGGCGGGCTGGCTACACCTGACGACATCGAGGCCTACGAGGCAATCCAACGCGGCATCATTGCAACCGCCAACGACCCCCGTCCCGGCGTCGACTGGAGTGACATCTCGCGCGGCATGATCCACGACGACCAGATGGTTGGCCGCTCGACCGACGAGGGCGGCATCCGCCACTTCTGGCGACACTGGAACGCCACTCTTTACGGCAAGGATCCGTCGTGACCGAGACCACCTCGCGGCTGATCTCACGCGCGACCGCGGAGGACTTCTTGTTCGCGGAGGCAGCGTTGCTCGAAGCGGGCGAGTTCACGGCCTGGCTTGCTCTTTTCGAGCCCGGCGGCCGGTACCAGATCCCGACTACAGATGCGCCTGCGGATGCGATGCCGGAGTCGACCCAGTTCTTCATAGCCGATGACTGGGATCTGCTCCAGGCCCGTGTGACGAGGCTGTTGAGCAAGAACGCCCACGCCGAGAACCCCCGCTCCAAGACCCACCGGATGATCACCAACGTGCGTGTCGGCCCTGCTGACAACGCTGCCGGCGATGATGCGCAACGTGTCCAGGCCGCTTTCGTCATCCACCGGATCCGTGACGGCCGCATCGATCAGTACCTCGGCCGCTTCGACCACATCGTTGCCGTCAGCGAGGCCGGGCTGCACTACCGGCTGCGTAAGTCGATCCTGGCTGCTGAGCAGCTCCGCCCCGGCGGTCGGCTGAGTTTCATCGTCTAGTCGCTTCAACCTGGGGAGACCCACCATGACCGAAACGCCGACTCATCTGCGGGCCCCGCACAGCTTGCTCTACGCGCGAATCGAAGTGCCCGACATCGACGCCTCGCGGCAGTTCTACGAGGACCACGTTGGACTCGTCACCGAAGACGTCAGCGCCGAGCGGGTCACGTTGCGCGCCGACATCTCCCACCACTGCATCGAGTTGCTCGCCGCCCCGCAGCGCGACGTCGCGCACACTTCGGCGGTCGGCTTCAGCGTCGATTCGGTGGCCGTGCTCGACGAGATCGCAGCCCGCCTCGACGCCGCCGGGGTCGAACGATTCGACGTCGACCCGCACATCAAGGCGATGAGCACCGCGGGGTACGCCGTCAAGGACCCCAACGGACTGATCGTCGAGTTGACGTTCGAATTCCAGGAGTTCGCTGAAGCGCCGCATGTCGAGATCCGCCCGATCGACATGGTCCACCCGTTCATCTCGACCGACAAGTACGAGGAGTCGGTCCACTTCTATGTCGACGTGCTCGGCTTCCGGCCGTCGGACTTCATCGCCGATCAAACGGCGTTTCTGCGCAGCGAGAACCGGATGCATCACTCGTTCGCGATCCGCCGCGACTCGTCGTTCTACGTGGCCCACTTGTGCTTCGTGATGAAGAGCTTCGATCACGTGATGCGGATGCGCGCCAAAGCGATCTACAAGCAGGTCCCGATCGCCAGCGACATCGTCAATCACAGTGCCTCGCACTCGATCGCGTTCTACATGTACGACGCCCGCCATGGCCCGCGCGCCGAACTGTGCGACGGTCATCGCCGGCTGACGCAAGAAGAGCACGACGTCACCCACCGCGCCCGGCGTATGTCGGTCGACCCACGCAACATCGACGTATGGCGTGCCGCTGCCGACGACTGGGGACGGTTCTGAGCGATCCGGTCGACGCCGCGCTCTCCGCTGTGACGCGGGCCCGGCCAACATTGATCGACATCGCCAGGCTGCTGTCCGAGACTCCGGCACCGAACGGAGACGAACGGGCCGCGACCGAGGCACTGCACGATTGGTGCCGTGCAAAGCTGCCAGAGCTGGCCACGTCGATCGATGTCTTTGACGAGACCAGGGCCAACCTCGTCATCGCAGGCGGAACCGGCACCGGACCCGACCTCGGCATGTACGCCCATCTCGACACGTCGTTGACCGCCGATGCGGACCGTGACGCCATGATCACCGGTAGATCCGACGCCCTCCCTGCGCTGCGCCTCGATCGATCACCAGCGGCGGGCGCGGCAGGTGGCGAACTGGTCGGTCAGGGCTTGGCCGTTGCCCGGGCCGTGGTCGCCGCAGCCATCGTTGGCTTGCATGCTGCGACCGCTGCCCTAAGTGCGGCAGGGATCGAGTACCGCCTGCGCCTGCTCCTGGCCGCGGGTGGAACCCACCGGTGGCCGATCAACGTCAAACCCGAACTCGGCGACAGTGCCGCGAGGTTCGGAGTTGGGGCTCGGCGGGCTCTGGCCAACGGCTTCCACCCGGACGCCCTGCTCAACGTCAAGGCCGGCGCGCCGGCTCCGCTGCACGAAGAACCCGGCGCGGCATACCTGACGGTCCGGATCCACGGAACGTGGGAGCCTGCGCTGTTCCGCAGCACCTCGCCCGGAACGCTCGCCGTCCTCGGCCCACTTGTCGAGGCAGTCGAGTGCTGGCGGACCGAACTCGTCGCCCGCCCCACACCGCACGGGTCGACTTCGGGTCGCGAGGCCGCCCTCGGCGCCGTGACCGCCGGGGCGATGGACAAACCCGATCTTCTGCCCGCACTGGTGAGCGGGCGGGTGTTCCTCGTGCTCGTCCCTGGCGATGACCCGGTCATGCTCGCAGCCCAACTGCGCGCCGAGATCGAGGCGGCGTTGCAGCGAGCGGCGACCGCGCAGACGCGCGTCCGGGTCGACGTCGACGTGCTCGACAACCCGGGTCGAACCCCGCCGGATTCACCGATCGTCGCGCTGGCCAACACGGTGTGGACGGCTCGGTTCGGCCAGCCGCCAACTGTGGTCGGCTGGCGCGGATCGACCGACGGCGTCGTGTTCCGCAACGCCGGAATCCCAACCGTGCGGGTCGGGCCGCAGGTCACCAACGACGCCGCTGATCTCCGACTCGACCGGGTCGGCGTCGATGAGCTGCTCACCTTTGCCGGCATCTACGC
>JBDSMK010000263.1:0-2771 GCA_039915905.1 Ilumatobacteraceae bacterium | reverse complement strand
CCCCGTCCAGCGTTCTTGGAGCACTCATTCTGGCAGGTCGCGGCGAGGGTTCGGTCTCCGGTGTTATAGGCCGTTTGACCCAACGTGCGTTGCGTCCGAACGGCTGATGGTGCCGATCCGGTACTGTCTGGTCTGTTCCAGCGCCTAAGTGAGAGATGACCATGGTCGCGTTCGTAGATCTACGGGCCCAGTACTTGTCGATCAAGGACGAGATCGATTCGGCTGTGCTCGGCCTGCTCGACAGCACGCAGTTCGTGCTCGGTAGCGAAGTGGCCGCGTTCGAGAAGCTTTTCGCGCCGTACGCCGGCACCACGCAGGCGGTCGGCGTGAGCTCCGGTACGAGTGCGTTGCACCTTGCGCTGCTGGCGGCCGGCGTGCAGCGTGGTGACGAGGTGATCACCACGCCGTTCACTTTCATCGCGACTGCCGCAGCCATCGATTACTGTGGTGCGAAGCCTGTGTTCGTGGACATCGACCCGCTTTCGTTGACCATCGACTCGTCTTTGATCGAAGCCGCGATCACGTCGCGCACCAAGGCCATCGTGCCGGTGCACCTCTACGGTCAGCCCGCTGATATGGACCCGATCATGGACATCGCGCAACGCCGCGGTTTGACCGTCATCGAGGATGCCGCCCAGGCCCACGGCGCACAGTACGAGGGACGCCGGATCGGCAGCATCGGGCACCTCGGCTGCTTCAGCTTCTACCCCGGCAAGAACCTCGGTGCATACGGCGAGGGTGGCGCTGTCACCACCGACGACGAGCACATGGCCGCCACTGTGCGCACGCTCCGTGACTGGGGAGCAGTGCGCAAGTACCACCACGACGAGAAGGGTTTCAACTATCGCCTCGAAGGGATCCAGGGTGCCGTGTTGCGGGTGAAGATGGCCCACATCGAAGCGTGGACAGACGCCCGTAGGGCGGTTGCCGCGCGCTACGACGCGGCACTGGTGCCACTGGGCCTTCGAACCCCAACGGTGTTCGACGAGCGCCGTCACGTGTATCACGTGTATGCGATACGCGACGCTCAACGCGATGAGTTGCAGGCCTTCCTGCTCGAACGCGGCATCAACACCGGGATCCACTACCCGATTCCGGTGCACCTGCAGAAGGCGTTCGCCGAGCTCGGTCACCGCAGCGGCGACTTCCCTCATTCCGAGGCTGCCGCCAGCGAGGTGCTCTCGCTGCCGATGTATCCGGAGCTGCCGATCGAGCATCAAGACATGGTGATCGCGGCGCTTGCGGAGTGGACCGACCGCCACGATTTCGCCACCAATACAACCGTAGCACCTGGCAACAATTAGAGGATGAGATGACAACTTCGAACGAGACATCACATGCCGACTCGGCTGGTTTCTCCAAGGTCGTGGTGACCGGCGGTGCTGGCTTGATCGGCTCGCACATTGTCGACCTGCTCGTCGAAGGCCAGCAAAGTGGCACTTACGGCGAGATCGTGGTGTTCGACAATCTCAGTCGCGGCAGAATGGAGAACCTCGCCGTGGCGATGCGGCGCGGTCGAGTGACGATTGTCGACGGCGATGTTCGCGACCCGAAGGCTGTCGCCAAGGCGATGGCCGGCGCAGACTTGGTGTTCCACCTCGCCGCGATCCGGATCACACATTGTGCGGCCGACCCACGACTGGCCGTGGAGGTGCTTGGCGACGGCACCTTCAACGTTGTGGCCGCTGCTCAAGACGCTGGTGTTCGCAAGGTGGTGGCTTCCTCGAGTGCGTCGGTATATGGGCTCGCCGATCATTTTCCGACCACAGAGAGCCAGCACCCCTACAACAACCGCACCCTCTACGGGGCGCTGAAGGTGTTCAACGAGGGCGTCCTGCGATCGTTCAACGACATGTTCGGCCTGCCCTACATAGCGCTGCGCTATTTCAACGTCTACGGACCGCGTATGGACATCTTCGGTGCCTACACCGAGGTGCTGATTCGCTGGATGAACCGGATCATGGGGGGCGAGCCGCCTTTGATCTTCGGCGACGGAAAGCAGACAATGGACTTCGTATACGTCACTGACATCGCCAGAGCGAACATCCTCGCCGCTCACTCGACTGTGTCAGACGAGGTGATCAACATCGCCAGCGCCACCGAGACCAGTCTTCTTGAGCTGGCCAACTCGCTGAGCAGGGTGATGGGCTCCGAGGTTGGTCCGGAGCACGGTCCGGAGCGCGCCGTCAATCCGGTGTCGAGGCGGCTCGCCGATGTTTCCAAGGCCAAGCGGTTGCTCGGGTTCACCGCCGAGGTGGACATCGAGGCGGGGCTGCGTCAACTTGTCGATTGGTGGAAAGTCAACGCCACGGCAGAACAGGCGGCTCACATATGAGCACCACCTTGCGACAGATACCGCTGGCCCGCCCCGTCGTCGGACAAGAGGAGGCCGACGCCGCGCAACGTGTGATTCTCTCCGGCTGGCTCACCCAAGGCCCAGAGGTGGCCGCGTTCGAATCGGATTTCGCCGCGTTTGTCGGAGCGCGGCATGCCTGTGCGGTGTCCAACTGCACCACCGCCTTGCACCTCGCCTTGTTGGCTGTCGGCGTTCGTGCCGGGGACGAGGTGGTCACCGTGAGCCACTCATACATCGCCACCGCCAACGCGATCACGTACTGCGGCGCCACGCCGGTGTTCGTCGATGTCGACCCGGGTACCCACAACATGGATCCGGCTCGGCTGGCCGAGGCGATCACCAGCCGGACGCGAGCCGTGCTCGCGGTTCATCAGGTCGGCATGCCCTGCGATATCGCTGCATTGCTGACCGTCGC
>JBDSMK010000243.1:0-5595 GCA_039915905.1 Ilumatobacteraceae bacterium | reverse complement strand
AACTGGTGGAGGCGCTACCACCCGACGGAGTGGCGGTGCTCAACGCCGACGACCACCGCGTAGCGGCGATGGGCAGGTTGACCGGGGCGCGCACGATCACCTTCGGTCAGGCCGTCGGTGCGGACGTGCGCGTTGGAGCGATCGAGCTCGATCGACTGGCCCGGCCCTCGTTCGAGCTAACTACTCCGTGGGGGACCGAGGCCGTGCGGCTGGCTGTCAGTGGGCGGCACATGGCGTTCAACGCGGCCGCGGCGATTGCCTGTGTTGGCGTCGCCGGTGGTGATGTCTCCGCCGGGGTGGCTGCACTCGCTGAAGTGCACCTGACCGCGATGCGGATGCAGATCGAACACACTGCTGGCGGCGGGCTGATCGTCAACGACTGCTACAACGCCAACCCGACTTCGATGCGTGCCGCGCTGGACGCGCTGGCTGCGATCCCGGCAACTCGGCGCATCGCACTGCTGGGGCTGATGGCCGAGATCGCCGATGCCGGATCCGAACACCGAGCGATCCGCGACTACGCGGCGGAGCTTGGCATCGAGGTGATCGCCGTCGGCACCGATCTATACGGAATGGCCGCCACGCCAGACCCGGTGGCCGCGGTCGGCGAACTACTCGGTGGTCAGGCCCTCCTCGTCAAAGGTAGCCGTGTGGTCGGGCTGGAGCGGTTGGTTGCGGCCCTTCGACACTGACCGGTCGATCTTGGCTATGTCGCACCACCACGCCAGGAACAGTGCGAAGACTGCCCCGACGAGCATCACCCAGCGCGCCCCGATGGCGTCCATGATCGGTCCGAAGGCGAGGTTCCCGAGTGTGATCGTGCCACCGAACGCCACGAACCACAGCGCCATCAGCCGCCCCCGTTCGTGGTCCTTGGATCTGCTCTGGAAGATCGTCGACATCGCCGTGGTAGTGGCGAAGTAGGCGAAGCCGAGCACCAAGCCGATGGTGAACGCGCCGATCGGCTCACGGGCCACGGCGAAACCGGCGAGGCTCACCGCGAACGCCACGAAGCCGCCCTGGATCAGTCGACGCTGATCCCAACTTACGAAGATCGTGCCGATCGCCAGACCGCCGATGCAGGCCCCGAACCCCCAGGTGGCATACAGCCACTTGTACGTCGAGCCTGCCTCATCGATGCCGAAGTTGAGCCGCGCCACGGCGGGGAACAACCCGACGAACGGCAGCGAGATAAGCGAGAACGTGAACAATGCGGCGAGCAGGCGCATCAGCACCGGGTTGGCTCGTGCCAGGCGTAGCCCGGAGGTGAACATCCGCATACCGTGCTCGTGGGTCACGGGGGGGATCGGCGGGAACCGGGTGACGAACAGCGCCACGATGACGAACAGGTAGGTGGCCGCGTTGATCAAGAAGAACTGCGGCGTGGTCATTCCGAACTGGCCCAGTACGGCCACGATCATCGGGCCGAGCACCCGCGAGCCGTTGATCATCACCGAGTTCAACGAAATCGCGCCGTGGAGATCTGCTGGAGTTACCAACGTTGGCAGCATCGCTGCCCATGCCGGAGCGTTGAGCGCGTTGCCGCAGCCCACTCCGAGAGCTACGAGGAACAGCCATCCGATCGAGGCGTTTGCCGCCGCCAGCGGGGCGAGCAGTCCGCTGAACACGAGCTGCACCAGTTGCATCTCCATCAGCCAGCGGCGGCGGTCGAGGCGGTCGGCGATGACTCCGGCCGGGATGCTGAAAACTAAAAGCGGTCCAAGTTGGGCGAAGACCAGCAACCCGACGACCGAGGCCTTGCCGGTGCGTTCGTAGACATAGGCCGGGAGCACCACGTTCTGCATCCACGTGCCGATGTTGGAGGCAAACGAGCCGAACCACATCCGCCGAAAGTCGGGGTACGCGAACGCAGCTCGCGCGCTTCCTGGGTGATAACGGTGCTTGATGGAGGCGGGTGGTGTGAACGTCCTCACGTTTGTTCTCATCGGCGTCCGCCCACATTACGGGCCACAGCCCCGGCAGTAACGTTCGCCGCGTGACAGACGTTCGAACGCTCACCACAGCAGATGTTGCCGCGGCCGCGACCACCCTGGCCGAAGCGTTCGTGGACGATCCGATGAAGCTGTTCCTCACCGGTGGCAGGGTTCTCCCGATCCCCAAGGCTGTGCCGTTCTTCGCTGCCTTCTTGAAGATCCAGATGCCCCACGGGCTGGTGTTCGCGACCTCCGCGATGGAGGCCGTAGCGATCTGGGCACCACCTGGCAAGTGGAAGGTTCCGTTCGCCAAGATCGTGACCAACTCTCCGACATTCGTGAAGCTCTACGGCCGCCGCCTGATCCCGAATCTCGGCGTGCTCGGCGATCTGGAGAAGCTGCATCCAAGTGAACCGCACTACTACCTCGAGTTCATCGGAACAGCGCCGACCCACCAAGGCAAGGGCATGGGCACTGCGCTGATGGAGCCGATGGTTGCCCGCGCCGACGCGGAGGGTGTCGGTATGTACTTGGAGAGCTCGAAGGAGAGCAACATCGCGTTTTACGGACGGTTCGGGTTCGTGGTCCGCGAAGTGATGCAGCACCGCCGCAACGGCCCCCAGCAATGGCTGATGTGGCGCGACCCGAAGTAGACGATCAGCGTTCGGCAGTGAACTTCACCGGCAGATGTTCTGGACCGAAGATGCCGACACCTTCCGGCTTCCACCTGGTGGGACCGTCGAGGACCAGATCAGGCATTCTCTGGGCCAACAATGGCAGCGCTTCTTGAAGTTCGGCGCGGGCCAGTGAAGCACCAAGGCAGAAGTGCAGGCCGGAACCGAACGTGACCTGCGGCGACTTCGGCGCCGGAGCGGTGATGTCGAACGTGGTCGGCTCGGCGAAAACGCGGTTGTCACGGTTGGCTTCGGCGAGCCCGATCGCCAGGAACGTGCCAGCCGGAAAGAACACGTCGCGGTACTCGATGTCCGTGCTGGCGAATCGGGCCGTGCCGCGTACAGCCCCGGCGTACCGCATCGTCTCCTCGACCGCGCGGGCGGCAAGTTCGGGCTGCTCGGCCAGCAGCTTCCACTGCCGGGGATGCTCGGCGAACAGTGCCACGGCGCATCCGAGCTGGTTGCGCGTGGTGTCGGTGCCACCGACGAGCACGGCGTTGACCATCATCACCAGTTCCTCGGTGGACAGTCGGTCACCTTCCTCCTCTGCGGCGATGAGGTCGGTTAGCAGGTCATCTGCCGGACGTGAGCGTCGGTCGGCAATGAGTTGGCGGGAGTATGCGTCGAGCTCTTCCTGGGCCTTCACAATTGTGTCGATCTTGTTCGGCATGTCCAACGAAAAGATCTCGAGCACATCGTTCGCCCAGCGGCTGAACAGTTGCCAGTCTTCCTTCGGCGCACCGAGCAGCTCGCAGATGATCGGGATCGGGTAGGGCTCGCAGATGTCGGTGACTATGTCGGCCCGACCGCTGCCGGCCACATTGTCGACCAGTCCGTTGATCACTTCGCGCATGAACGGCCGAAGCCGGTCGGCGGCTCGCGGTGTGAATGCCGGAGCAACGAGGCGACGCAGTCGGGAGTGCACTTCGCCCTCCACCGACAGGATGCTGGCCTGGTCGCGCTCCAGGAGCCTCTTGTCGGTGACGCCGAACAACTCGGGAATCTTGGCGGCAGCGCTGAACCACCGCTTGTCGCGCAGTACGGCCGTGGCGTCGTCGTAACGCCACACCGCGTAGCCGAACACGTCGCGCATCAACCACTGGTCGTCGGGCAGCGCCAGTGCCCCGGCAACCCGCTGATCGAAATCTCCGCCGAGCGTGGGCAGATCCAGCACATCTACGCGAGTCGACATGGCACTGACATTACGGCACGCCCTTCAATCGGGTTGCACCGGAACAGACCGTTCGCGTGGGACAATGGACCGATGACGACGGCAGCCGCGCACCCCGCCGATGTCGAGCCGACGTTGCGTCACGTGGTCGTCGTCGGCGGAACGGTCGGTCAGTGGACTGCTGCCTCCGTCGAGTGGTGGGACCAGCGGATCGTCGAGCTTGGCAAGGCGGCCGACCACGCCGGGGCGTCCTGGCTCACCCTGCACCCATACGACGAAGGTGCCGATCAACTGCTTCAGCCGACAGGTGCAGCGACGATTGTCGCCATCGGCGGATGCACCGTGGCCACCTCGCCGGGTGCCGACGGTCGGCGTCGGCTGATAGCCGCGATCGAGCTGCTGCGTACGACCGGCAAGGTCATCACCGAGGCGACCATCGCGGCCGCGATCAACGCTCCCGCCGAGGTTGACCCCGACCTGGTGGTGGTGTTGGGCCCGGCAGACCGGATGCCGCCCTCGCTGGCCTGGGAGCTGGCTTACAGCGAGCTCGTCTTCCTCGATGTCGAGTGGCGCGACCTGCAGCCCACACACCTAGAACTGTCTTTCGAGCAGTACGCCAGCAGGCACCGTCGCTTCGGCGGACTCGACTGACCGCCCGGGATGGCCACTCCGCTGTACCGCGACACGGCTGTCGTGCTACGCACCTACCGTCTCGGCGAGGCCGACCGCATCATCGTGTTGCTGACCGAACACCACGGCAAGGTGCGCGCTGTGGCCAAAGGTGTGCGCAAGACGATGTCGCGCTTCGGCGCGCGCCTGGAGCCGATGAGCCACGTGCGCCTGCTGTTGGCCCAAGGTCGTGAGTTGGACATCGTCAGCCAGGCTGAAGCCGTCGAGTCACTGGCTCCGATGGTCAGCGATCTCGACCACATGACCAACGGGATGGCTGTGCTGGAGGCCGTCGATCAACTCGCCATGGAGCGTGAGCCGGCGCCCCAGTTGTACCGCATGCTCGTGGGTGTGCTGCGCACCATCGCGCAGCGATCCGGGCCGCTAGTGGTGCCGTCGTTCTATTGGAAGGTGTTGGCCGCAGAAGGTGTGAGCCCTGAGCTGGACTGCTGCGTGCGCTGCGGCGAGGCCGGCCCGTTCGTCGCCTTCGACATGAATCACGGGGGAGTGCTGTGTCGTACCTGCCGCAGCGGAGCGCCGCTCGGTGATCAGGCTTTGGAGATGATGCGGATGATTCTTGGCGGTCGGCTCAACGAGGCACTGGCGCTGCCCGCAACCCCGGCAACCTACGAAGTGGCAGCGCATGCGACGCGCGCCTTCGAGCACCACATCGAGCGCCGCCTGCGCACCGTGGCAATGTTCGAGCACCACTGACCTCGCCGATGCCGTCGGGTAGCTGGTGCCGGACACCTCTAGCCTGGTCAGTTCTATGGCAGCCACGCAACTGGATCAGATCGTCAACCTTTGCAAGCGGCGGGGGTTCGTGTACCCGACCGCGGAGATCTACGGCGGGTTCCGGTCGAGCTACGACTATGGCCCGCTCGGTTCACTGATGCTGCGCAACGTACGCGAGGCATGGATCCGACCGATGGTCCAGCAACGCGACGACGTGGTGCTCATCGATGCTGCGATCCTGGCTCCGCCGCAGGTCTTCGAGGCCAGTGGACACCTTGCCAACTTCACTGATCCGCTGGTGGATTGCACCAAGTGCAAGCAGCGCTTCCGCGAGGACACGTTGGAGGACCCGAACACCTGCCCGAACTGCGGCGCCACGGGCTCGTTCACCGAGGCCCGGGCGTTCAACCTG
>JBDSMK010000239.1:0-8052 GCA_039915905.1 Ilumatobacteraceae bacterium | reverse complement strand
GACAGCGGATCGGTGGCCAAGAGTGACGAATCTGTGATGGCCAGGGTTGCCGAGTATTCAGCGCTGAGCCACTAGTCGCGCAGCCGCAGTTCAGAGATTGGTGGAGCAGAACGTGTCGCCTCGCGGCAACGATGCGCCGGCGCTGACCTCGGTGTCGCCGCACAACGCGCCGAGCATCCCTTTAACCATTCCTCGGTCGACAGCACAGATCACTGGATGCTCGATGGCAACCGCGCCGAACGGGCAGTGGTTGTTCACGATCCGCAGTTGGTCGCTGCGCTGATCGGCATGAGCCGCAAACCCGTGGGCTGTCAGTGCGTCTGCCACCGCCTGCATCGCCGATCTCAGCGAGCGCTGTCCAGCGGACTGTGCTTCGCCGGGGGCACGGTTGCCGATGAGCGGCACAGCCATCGCCCTGCCGTACTCCTGGCCGACCTGCTCGGCCATCGCCTCAGCCTGATCGCGCGGCAGCAGGGCCAGTGCCCGCCCCAGCAGCGTGAGCACGAGGTCTTCACCTCGCAGCGGTGCATCCATGTCGATGTCGACCAACGCGCGATAGCGCTTGGACGGCCTACCGGCGCCAGCGCCCTCGGTTCGTTCCACCGCGACTTCGAGGTAGCCACCGGCGGCCAACTTGTCGAGGTGATGGCGCGCCACGTTGGGATGCAGGCCGAATCGCTCGGCAACCTGTGCCGCGGTCACCCCGGCCGGAAACTCGCCAGACGGGAACTCGCCCGACGGGTGATCGCCGGACGGGTGATCGCCGGACGTCCGAACGCCCGAAGTTCGAACGCCCGAAGTGTGTTCGCGAACGAACAGGTAGATGCTGCGTCTTGTTGTGTCGCCGAACGCGCTGGTGATCGCAGAAACGTTGGCGGTGAACGTCGCACTGTTCGAGTTGACGGTCACGGCTGTATTATACCTACGCGCGTAGTGGTAATTAAGCGCGTCGAACTCTCAGCCAAGGCCCCAACTCTCCGATCCGGATGTTCAGGATGTTCAACAGATCACTCAGAGGTCGAACCGACAGACGAGCCAACAGCTCGACGCCGCACCCCGTGCTGGATGGTGAACCCGGCCAAGATGAGCCGGCGCGTGTAACCAGCCCGGACCTATCCGCCGAAACCTCAAGAACCGAACCCTCAGGAAAGGGCCGCGACATGGCCACAGTCACCGACGACCAGATCATCGAGGCGCTGCGTCCAGTGCAGGACCCGGAGCTGCGACGCTCGATCGTCGACCTCGGGATGGTCCGCAAAGTGACCATCTCCGATGGCGGAAACGTAGAAGTGCGGATCGCCCTGACCGTCGCCGGGTGCCCGTTGCGCAACGAGATCACCAACCGTGTGACCGGTGCGGTGAAGGAACTCGATGGTGTCGGCGAGGTCACGCTCGACTTCACGGTGATGACCGACCAGGAGCGCGAGGCGCTGAGAGTCAAGCTGCACGGCAGCCCCGCCGCCACCGCCGGCCAGGGCCCCGCCCACGGCCACGCGGAGGGCCGCAAGGTGCCGTTCAACGAGACCGGCTCAAAGACCAGACCGCTTCTGATCTCGTAGGGCAAAGGCGGCGTCGGCAAGAGCAGCGTCACTGTCAACCTTGCCGTGGCACTCGCCTCGCAGGGCTACTCGGTAGGCGTCGTCGACGCCGACATCTACGGCTACTCCGTTCCGCGAATGCTCGGCACCGAAGACCGTGAACCGACCGTCATCGATCAGATGCTGATCCCGCCGGAGAACTACGGCGTGCGGTGCATCTCCATCGGTTACTTCGTGCCCGAGGGGCAAGCGGTCATCTGGCGTGGCCCGATGCTGCACAAGGCGCTGGAGCAGTTCCTCTCCGACGTCTACTGGGACGACCCTGACTTCCTCCTGATCGACATGCCACCCGGTACCGGCGACATTGCCCTCAGCCTCAGCCAGTACCTACCCCGAGGTGAGGTCTACGTGGTCACGACGCCGCAACCGGCGGCTCAGAAGGTGGCCCGGCTGAGCGCGGCGATGGCCGAAAAGGTACATCTGCCTGTGAAGGGGATCATCGAGAACATGAGCTGGTTCACCGGCGACGAGGGCACCCGCTACGAACTGTTCGGCGCCGGTGGCGGTCAACTGCTGGCCGACGAGCTCGGTGTGCCGCTGCTCGGCCAGCTACCACTGGTCACAGCGCTACGCGAAGGCGGAGACGATGGTCGACCGATCACCGTCACGCAGCCCGACAGCGAGGCCGCACAGATCTTCCAGTCGATCGCAAAGCGCATCGCCACCGAACTGAAGCCGAAGAAGATCTTCAGCCCAAGTCTGAAGATCAGCGGCTGAACGACTCCCTTCCGGCAGCTTCTTGGTCTGGCAGCTTCTTCAGGCAACACATCTCATATCGACAACATGTCGATATCATGCCGACATGCTGTCGATATCGCGTGAGAACTGACTGATGTTCCTCGCCATCCGCGATCTGCGTCGATCATGGCGCCGCTTCATCCTCGTCGGCGCGGTGGTTGCCCTCGTCGCTGTGCTCTCCACCGTTCTTGCCGGTCTGGCAGACGGGCTCGTCCGTGATGGCACGTCCGGGCTGCGCGCCCTGCCGTACAGCTCGATGGCCTTCGAGCCTGGTTCGGGCGCTGTGTTCAGCCGGTCGACGCTCACCGAACCGGCATTGCAGGCCTGGCAGAACGTGCCGGGAGCGAAAGCAACGCCGTTGGGTGTGTCGTTCGTCAACGCGACATCGCCAAGCGGCGGCCCGAGCATCGACCTTGCCGTGTTCGGGGTCACCGCCGACAGCTTCCTGGCCCAACGCGAAGAGGCTCGCGCCGCGCTGGCCGGCCCGCCCGGGTTGGTGCTCGCCGCGGAGACGCGCGACCTGGGCGTCAAGATCGGCGACATCTACGACCTCGGTGCGTCTGGCGTCAGCCTCCCGGTGCTCGGCTTCACCTTTGCCGGCTCCTACGGGCATGCGCCGATCGGCTACGTGCCGTTGGCCACCTGGCAGTCGATCGCCTACGGCAACGATGCCCGCGGCAGGTTCTCGGCGGTAGCACTGCAACTGCCCGGCGGTGTCGACACCGCGGCGATCAACAAGGCCGCGCACACCGAACTCAAGTCGAAGGATGCGACCTACGACGGCTCACCGGGATACACGGCCGAATCGTTGACGATGACAATGATCCGCGGCTTCTTGCTGGTGATCTCGGCGCTCATCGTGGGGGCGTTCTTCACCGTGCTCACCGTGCAGCGAACCCGCCAGATCGGCTTGCTCAAGGCGATGGGTGCGTCGAGCGCCTACGTCATCCGTGACGGGATCGGACAGATGGCCGCGATAGTCATCGGGGCCACTGCTGTAGGCACAGCGATAGGGGCAGGAATCATAATCGCGCTCAAGGGCGGCTCTGCACCTGTGGCGTTCTCCCCCGACAGCGTGTTGTCCAGCGCCGCCTTGCTGATCGTTGTCGGCATCATCGGCAGCCTCGTACCGTTGCGGCGAATCACCAACATCGAACCGGCGATCGCCTTGGGGGTGGAATCATGACGAATGAAGACATCACCGCTCGTGGCGCTGTAGACGCGGCATCTTCGGGGCTGGCGCTGCGCGACATCTACGTCGCGGTCAGCGACGGCGACCACAGCCGCATCATCCTCGATCACCTCGACATGGTTGCCGTCCCCGGCGAGGTGCTGGTGCTGACCGGTGGCTCGGGGTCCGGCAAGTCGACGTTGCTGGCGATCGCCGGGTTGTTGCGCCGACCCGGCGGCGGCCATGTGTTCATCGACGGGATAGCCGCCACAGAGTTGTCGGAACGCCGCCGCACTGCGCTGCGCAAAGAACGGATCGGCCTCGTCTACCAATCGGCCAACCTGATCCCGGCACTAACGTCGATGGAACAACTCGAACTGGTCGGTCATATCAACGGCGCCAAACGCGCTGACAGTCGCCGGCGCGCAGCGCGACTGCTGGCCGATGTCGGCCTCACTTCGCGGGCCAACGCGTTGCCGGCGCAGATGTCCGGTGGCGAACGCCAGCGCGTGGGCATCGCCCGAGCATTGATGGCCGAACCTACGGTGCTGCTCGGCGACGAGCCGACTGCCTCGCTCGATCCCGAGCTGGCCGCAGAGGTGACCGCGCTGATCGCCGATCAGACCCACGCTCGCGGCCTGGCCACCGTCCTGGTCACCCACGACGATGCGCCGCTAAGGCGCGCCGACCGCCATTTCCACCTCGCCGGCGGCAAGCTGCACGCCCGCGAGCTCGTCGGCGACTGACCACGATGCCGAAGATCTCTGCCGAAAGCGTGGCCGCCCACGTCGCCAGGCAGGAGACCCACGTGTTCGACGCCGCGCTGCGACTGTTCGTCGAGCGCGGCTATGCGATGGTCACTTTGGGAGACATCGCTGCCGAAGTAGGACTGGCGCGCAACTCGTTGTACCGCTACTTCCCGAGCAAGGCACACATCCTGCTGCGCTGGTTCCGCAGCGAGCTGCCCGCCCAGGCGCAGCGCTCTGCGGAGCTGTTGGCCGAGGCGGGCACACCGGAACAGCGTGTGCTGCACTGGGTCGACGAGCAACTGGACTATGCCATCCGCCCGGAGCATGCGCTGATTGCCGCCCTCGGCGAGGTGATCCCCGACCTCGATGCCGCGACCCGCGCAGAGCTGCTCGGCAGCCACGACCTGCTGCTGATCCCGCTGCGCAGCACGCTGCAGCAAGCAGGTGTCACCGCCGGTGATCTCGATGCCGTGGTCGGACTGATCGGCGGGATCGTGCTCACCGCCGCGCAATGGGAGAACCGCAACGGCATCGACCTGGTGATCCGCGCTCAGGTAGCCAAGGCCGTGTCCGCGCTCGTCGGGTCTCCACCCACGTCGCCTTAGCGCGTTCATGCTCAAGGCGTGAACCCGGTTCGGTCACGGCGTCGGCAGAATCGATGCAACGAGGCTGACAATGTCCTGCGCGATGTCGGTCGGGTGGGCTACGAGGTCTAGGTGTCCGCCGTCGCGCCGGATTGTCGGCCAGTTCCACGCGTCGGCTCGGGCGAGTTCGGCCCCGTACGCACGGCTCAGCTGCAGATATGCGGCTGGACGTGTCCACCATGATCGAGGGAAGTCGATCGACTCGTCATAGAAGCTCCGAGGGATGGCGGAGAGCTCGGCTACGACCGTCTCTCGAACCTCATTGTCGGCGATGAGCGCGTTCATCGTGTCGACCGGCCACCACTGATCCCATGGCGGAAGCAGTCCTGCGTGTGTGGGAAGGCCATTGATGAAGTCGACGAAGCCTTGCGACGGCAGGAAAGGAGGGTCCTCGCCGGGCAGCACAGCGTCGACGAACACCGTGACGGCCGCGTCTACCCGATCGGCGATCTCTGGCAGAAACGCGCCAGCTCCTGAATGGCCAATCACGACCTCGGCCTTCGAACAGGAGCGCACCACGAAGGCTAAGTAGTCACGTGGCGTAACGGTGGCTTGCCGTAGGTCCGGCGCAGTCACTGACCACCCTTGTGCGGACAGCGCCAAGGCCAGCGGAGACACCGTCGATGGGCCGACGAGCGGACTGTGGACCAGGAGTACTTCGATCCGACCATTCTGTCGCAGCGTCGAAGGTCCTCGGCGAGCAATTGGCTCCGCAGACGCGGTCGTGCCGGCGCTCGACTCAATCGACCATCAGCTCAGCTGTTTGACGGCGTGAATCTCACCGTCGTCGATCTTGCCTGACGGCTGATGGCCCCGAGCACGATATGTGGGTGCCATCGCCGCGACGCTGGCCCGTCTAGAGCGTCAGTCGCCCCACGTGCGTTGCTCACGAAACGGGTCGCCGTAAGCGTGATAGCCGTTGCGTTCCCAGAAACCTGGCTCGTCGCCAGAGCGCAGCTCCAACGAGCGGACCCACTTGGCGCTCTTCCAGAAGTACAGGTGCGGTATGACGATGCGCACCGGTCCGCCGTGTACGGAATCCAGTGGCTGGCCCTCGAACTCGTAGGCGACGAGGGCCTGGTCGGTGATGATGTCGGCCAGCGGGACGTTGGTGGTGTAGCCGAATTCGGCGTGCTCGACGACGTGCGTGGCCTCCGCCGTCACGCCAGCACGTTCGAACAGGTCGCGCACCAGCACACCCTTCCAGCGGGTATCGAACTTGCTCCATTTGGTGACGCAGTGGATGTCGAACGTAGGCGTCGCTGCCGGCAGCGAGCGCAGCTCGTCCAGATCGATGGTGAACGACCGTTCGACGAGGCCGTAGACCGTCAGGTTCCACTCACCGGGGGCGTAGTCGGGCACGTCGCCGACGTGCAGCACCGGGAAGCGGTCAGTGAGGTACTGGCCGGGCGGCAAACGAGTGGTGTCGTAGCCGCGGCCGATCACGCCCTCGCGGTTGCGTTCGAAGAAGCCCACGGCCACAGTTTGCCCGCTGCCGGACGAACCCGCTCACCTACCATGAGCGGATGACCGACATGCCACCGCCTCCCCCGCCGATGACACCACCGCCGGGTTACGTGGCCTACGGCGGCACAGGTGCGGTCAACCGCAACGTGCAGTCGATCCGTGGGCTTGTGAAGGCGCTGTTGATCCTGATCGCGATCGACATCCCGCTCAGCGCGCTGAACGTCGTCGGCAACATGCAACTCGCCAACAAGGCCCGCAAGCTGCTCGACGGCACGATCACCGAAGCACAGTTCAAGGACGCCAGCTCACTCAACATCGGCAGCCTGTCCGGCATCGTCGTCGTGCCGATCGCAGTGCTCACGATCGTGTGGATGTTCCGCATGGCAAACAACGTGCGCGCCCTTGGTCGGCCGGAGCTGCGGTTCGCTCCAGGTTGGGCGATCGGCGGGTGGTTCACCCCGCCATGCGTCATCTATGCCGTACCGTGGCTGATGTTCCGCGAGCTGTGGAAGGCCAGCGACCCCGAGATCGGCCCGGGCGACCCGCGGTGGAAGTCCGGTCGGGTGCCGATGATTGTCAACGTCTGGTGGGTGGTCTATGGGCTGGTTCCGCTGGTTGCTATCTTCACCGGCGTCAACGCGATCACCCAGTTGAAATCCGGGGGTATCAAGACCCACGACCTCGCCTCCACGTTGCACCGCTTCGCTGCGTTGAACATCGTCGTTGCGGTACTCGGAGTGATCGCTGCGATCGTCTACCTGCTCATGGTCCGCCAGCTTTCGGAGCGTCACATGCGCGCCACCCGCGAGATCTGATGCTGTACCTCGTACGTCACGCCAAGGCCGGATCACGCCACGACTGGGACGGAGACGACCAGCTGCGCCCACTGACCAAGTCGGGGCAGCGCCAGGCCACGGCACTGGCCCGCCAACTGGTTCGGCGCGACGCCACGGTTCTGGTGAGCAGCCCCTACACCCGTTGCGTGCAGACGCTGGAGCCACTTGCCCACCTGCTGCGCGAACCGGTGCACACCGACGACCGCTTGGCCGAGGGTGGTGACTTCTCCGGTGTGCTGGAGCTACTGGCGGCCCTGCCTGACGGCGCGGTGCTGTGCAGTCACGGCGACGTGATCCCGACCGTGATCGCTGCCATGCAACGTCGCGGCTGCGAGATCAGCGGCGCACCCGACTGGCGCAAGGGCTCCGTGTGGGTCCTGCACCGCGACGACGAAACGCAGTTCACCTCCGCTAAGGCGTGGCCGCCCCCGGAGGCGTGACGGCGTCGATCGACTGCAGCACCGGAGTGACGAGTTGCTTGACGATCGCCGGGGGGTTGTTGGACATGCACGTCTCCAGCTCGGGGCGGGCTGCCACCGGATCTGGTGGGGTGGCGAACTTCGCCAGCGACACCCCCAACAGGCAGTGCGCGTCGGCATAGCCCGCGTCTAGCGAGATCGCCCCACGAAGCAGGTCGATGCCGACAGCGACCTGCGCCGGCCGGTCGGTCTGGTTGCCGTTGCGGATTATCAGCCAGGCGGCGTAGGTGCGAGCTTCGACGCTCTGTGGATCCAGCTCGATGGCCTTCTGATAGTGCGTCAATGCCGTCGACAAATCACCCTGGCTGTCAGCGATCCGGGCCTTGGTCAACTCGTCGGACGACTGATTGGCCGCCGACAACGCGCCGCC
>JBDSMK010000145.1:0-8914 GCA_039915905.1 Ilumatobacteraceae bacterium | reverse complement strand
AGGTCCTCCGCGCGGTGCCCCTCGAAGTGAGCGACGCTGCAGTCGGACTGGGGTATGGGCCGCTGCGCAGCTTCTTGCAGATCGACCTCCCGCTGGCCGTACCGACAGTGATCGCCGGTCTGCGGTTGGCGACCGTGAGTACGATCTCGTTGATCACCGTGGGAGGGGCGCTCGGCAAGGGTGCTCTCGGCCGGCTGTTCTCCGACGGCATCGAACGTTCGATCGCTGTGGAGCTGTGGGCCGGCGTGATCGCGGTGGTCGTGCTGGCGCTCGCCGCCGACGTGCTGCTGCTGCTGATTGGGCGATCGCTCACCCCTTGGCTGCGGGTGGTCGCGCCGTGAACGACATGTGGCACGGGATCCGCTGGTTGTTCGACCCAACTAACTGGTCCGGAGACAGCGGACTGTGGAACCGCATCGCCGAGCACATGTGGTACTCGCTGTTGGCGATGGTGGTCGCGCTGGTCATCGCCTTGCCCGCTGGGTTGTTGATCGGCCACACAGGCCGCGGCCGCTTCCTGGCCGCCGGCACTGCCAACCTGTTGCGTGCTGTGCCGACATTTGGCATCGTCGGTCTGATCTTCATCTGGCGACCTTTCACGCTCTGGCCGTTGATATTGGCATTAGCGATACTTGCCGTGCCGCCGATAATGATCAACGCCGCCGTCGGAGTGGCGGCCACCGACGCACAGGTGCGCGATGCCGCAGAGGGCATCGGGCTAAGTGGCTGGCAGGTGCTCACCCGAGTAGAGGTGCCATGCGCCACACCACTGATCCTTGCTGGCGTGCGCAGCGCGGCGAACCAGGTCATCGCCACTGCGACGATCCTCGGTTTCAAGGGCCAAGGTGGCCTCGGACGATTCATCTTCAGCGGGTTCGGGACGCAGCAGTACTTCGTGGTTTACGGTGCCTCGATCGCAGTGGTTGTCATCGTGTTGGCTGTGGAGGGCGGCTTCGCCGTCATTCAACGCCGAATAGTGTCGCCGGGTTTGCGGACCCAGACCATGGGTAACGTGACTCATCGAGACGGCACTGGGTCGCACGGCACTGGGTCGCACGGCACTGGGTCACGCGGCACCGGGTCGCTTGTCACCGGGTCTCATATCAAGGTCAGCAGCAACGAGAGGATCATATGAAAAACAAGTCGGCAACTTTGGCCGTACTGGCGCTGGTCGGATCGGTGGCCCTCATCGGCTGTGGCTCGAGCAGCAAGTCGAGCAGTTCGGTGGACTGCGGAAACATCTTCTCGACCGACCCTTCGATCTCCACGAAGGGCTTCGTCGCGTTGCAAGACGATCAGCATCTTGTGCCCAACGAGGCGGTTTTGCCGTTGATCACGAAAGACAAGGCCACGCCGGAGGTCACAGCCGTGCTCGACGGAATCTCTGCCAAGCTCGACACTCCTGAGCTGACCAAGCTGGTGGCCGAGGCGATCACCGACAAGAAGGCGCCCGACGTGGTGGCCAAGGAGTTCGTCGACACCCTGCCGGCCCCGGCGAAAGCTGCCGCCCCGATGACGATCGTGGTCGGCTCGGCCAACTTCGCCGAGAATCAGATCCTCGCCGAGATCTATGGTCAGCAGTTGGCCAGGGCTGGGTTCACGATCGACAAGAAGCCGGCCATCGGTAACCGCGAGGTGTACTACAAGGCGATCAGCGCCACCCCGGCCGAGATCGACCTGGTGCCCGAGTACACCAACTCGGTGCTCAGCTACGTGGTGCACCTCAAGGATCCCAGCGCCTCGCCGACCGCAACCAACGTCGACGAGCAGGTAGCAGAACTGAAGTCGGTGCTACCGCCGACTCTCACCGTGCTCACCCCGTCCACCGCCGAGGACAAGGACGTCATCGTGTGCACCAAGGCGGTGGCCGACAAGTACAAGCTGACCAACCTGACTGACCTCGCCAAGGTTGCCGACCAGATAACCATCGCCGGGCCGCCCGAGTTCGAGACCCGAACCCCGTTCGGCATCGCCGGATTCAAGGCCAAGCTCGGCGCGACGTTCAAGAAGTTCGTGCCGCTGCAGATCGGCGACATCCCAGCCGCGCTGAGCAAATAGCGGCGCTGAGCAAATAGCCGCGCTGAGCAAATAGCCGCGCTGACAGGTCAGCCCGTCGCGGGTGACAGCGATGCGCGCACGGCGGCGTCGAGCAGGAACGAGAGGTAGCCGTAGAGGTGATGCTCGCCGAGCAGCGGGTCGTCGTCGGCGACTTCGTCGAGGTCGTGCTCCTCGTCGACGTCGAGCAGAGTGCCGAGCACCAACCGCAGAGCGTTGATGGCCTGCATCAGCGCTGTCAATCCGGCCTCGTCGAGCAGCTCCTGGCCCCTCAACGCAGCGCCGAGGGTCGTGATCGCCTCCAGCCGCGATGCCACCAGGTCCTCGCGCATCAGCCGCTGGTACTCGGCGTCCGCCTCGGCGTCTGCGGGCAGGTGATACGCCGGCGGGAACATCCGACGCAGCAGCGGCTGTTCCGGGCTGCCGGTCAGCAGCTCGGTGAGCTCGTCGAGCAGGCGGGTGAGCATCTCGCGCTCCTCCGCCTGCAGGTTGAGGCTGAAACCACCATCGACGCGTTGAAGCGGCGGTAGTGGCTTCTTACGGCGAAGCATCAGTTGTCCTGCTGCATGGTTGCCCACAGGCCGTGCTCGTGGAGTCGGAAGACGTCGATCTCAGCCTTTTCCTTGACGCCGCTGGACACCACCGCGCGACCCTTCAGGTGCACGTCGAGCATCAGCGCGGTTGCCTTCTCCAAGCTGTAACCGAACAGCTTCTGGAAGACGAACGTTACGTAGCTCATCAGGTTGATCGGGTCGTTCCAGACCAGCACGATCCACGGCCGGGAGACGGTCGTAGACGTGTCATGGCGCGGTTCGTCGAGCTCGACCGGCGATGGAGCAGGAGGCATCACCGACATTCTGCCGCGATGCGCCGGGTTATGTCCCGCCGAGCAGGCCGAACGCGCGATCCTGTCCTGGAGCTTTGGCCACTTCGCCCAACCCGCCGTACGATGGTGCAAATGGCCGTTGGTGCTCGTCCCATCGTTCCGTCGCGGCTAGCGCCTGGCGGCATCGTGCATGGCGGACGACGCACCGCCACCACGAGGCTCGGCGGATTCATCGCGCTCACCAAACCGCGGATCATCGAGTTGCTGCTGATCACCACCGTGCCCACGATGGTTCTGGCTCACGGCGGCTGGCCGTCCACCTGGTTGGTGGTCATCGCCCTAGTCGGGGGCACACTCGCGGCCGGCGGAGCGAATACCTACAACATGGTCGTCGACCGCGACATCGACACGCTGATGCCGCGCACCCAGGGCCGCCCGCTCGTCACGGGCATCGTCACCCCGCGCCAGGCGCTGGTCTTCGCGACCGCGTTGGAGATAGCCGCATTCGCTGTTCTTTGGGTAGGTGCGAACCTGCTGTCGGCCCTCTTCGCGTTGTCGGCCACGTTGTTCTACGTATTCGTGTACACGTTGTGGCTCAAGCGCCGTAGCACCCAGAACATCGTCATCGGCGGCGCCGCCGGGGCGGTTCCCGTGCTGGTCGGCTGGGCCGCGGTGCGCGATTCGGTCAGTTGGGCGCCGATCGTGTTGTTCGTCGTGATGTTCTTGTGGACTCCTCCGCATTTCTGGGCGCTGGCCATCCGCTACAAGGAGGACTACCGCGCCGCCAACGTGCCGATGTTGCCGACGGTGTCTACCCCGAAGGTCACTGCTCACAAGATGGCCGCATACACCGCCGTGATGGTCGCGTTCACGATCGTGCTGATCCCGGTTGGCCAGCTCGGCTGGATCTATGGAATCGCCGCAGTGGTGCTCGGGGCCTTGTTCCTGATCGGGACGCTCGATCTCGGACGCAATCCGTCACCGCAACGCTCGATGCGTGTCTTCGGCTACAGCATCACCTACGTCACGTTGCTGTTCGGCGCACTGACCGTTGACGTCCTCGTGCGGTGAGCTGGGTCAGAGCCGGTCATGCCGTGCAGATTTCGGCTCACGCCACCGCCTGTGGGTAATGTCGCAGTTGAAATCCATCGGCCTGTAAGCATCGGGTAGACGCCAGGCGCGCCCGAAACGAAACGAGTTCGAAAGCCTATGACCACCATCGACACCCATGCGACCGACGTAGTCGGATCGTCGACGACCGAGGCGTTGTCAGGCATCGTCGGTTGGATCACGACCACGGACCACAAGCGCGTCGGCCGGATGTTCATCGGCGGCGGCCTGCTGGCGCTGGCCGGGGTAAGCGTCGTCGGCGTGTTGCTCGGCATCGACCGGGCATCCACATCGAAGAATCTGATCGACGTCAATGCCCTTCCGCAGTTGTTCTCGATCTACCGCGTCGGGCTGATCTTCATCGTTCTGCTACCGATCCTCGTCGGCTTGGCGGTGGCGGTTGTCCCGTTGCAACTCGGCGCCAGGTCGCTGGCGTTCCCGCGTCTCGCGGCCAGCGGGTTCTGGACCTGGATGGTCGGCGCAGTGCTGGTCATCGGTTCGATCGCAGCCAACGGTGGGCCTGGCGGCGGCGACCGACGGATGGTTGCCGGCTACCTCGTCGCGCAAACCGTCGTGCTCCTCGGACTGCTAGCCGCGGCGGTGTGCGTGGCCACGTCGGTGATGACCACCAGGGCACCCGGCATGAACATGCGCCGTGTACCGCCATTCAGCTTCTCCGCACTTGTCGGCGCTATCGGTGTGATCATCGGTGTGCCTGTGCTCGTCGGCGCTCTGCTGTACAGCTACGTCGACTATCGCTACGGCGGCAGCGGCTTCGGGCAGAGCAAGGACATCTTCTCCCACATCGGCTTCGGGTTCAGCCAGCCGCTGACGTTCGTCTTCGCGGTCCCCGCATTCGGCATTGCCGCCGAAGCGATCGCGGTGGCAACCCGCAAGCGCCTACCGATGCGCGGCGTGATGTTCACAGGCTTCGGCCTCGTCGGACTCGGTGCCTTGGGCGCCGTCGTGCAGGTGCCGGCAGGTTTGCGACGCGACATCGTGCACGTCTCGTTCGGCACTGCGCTCAACGACATCGTGCCGTATGTGCTGATAAACCTCCTGCCTGTGCTCGGAGGGTTGATCGTGCTCGGCGTCGGCGCTCTTGCGCTTGCCGCCGCCAGGCCACGCGTCACCCCCGCTCTGGTGTTCGGTTTGCTCGGCTCGTTGTTGGTGTTCGGCGGCCTGTTGGGCAACGCGGTTTACCTCATCGGCGACGCCCAACTGGGTGGCACCGTGTTCGAAGAGGGAGTGCGGCTGCTCGTCGCGTACGGTGCAGTGCTCGCCGGGCTCGGCGGCATCGCCCATTGGGCGCCGAAGTTGTGGGGTCGCGCGATAGCTGTGAAGGCCGTGCTCCCGCTGGCTCTGCTCGGTTTCCTAGGCGCCGTGTTGGCCGCTGTGCCATACCTGGTCGCTGGATTCGCCAAGCAGCCCGGCGACAGCACGACGTTCGACTACGGCGGCCCGGAGCAACTGTGGAACATTGCTGCCGCTGTAGGCCACCTGCTGATGCTGCTGACCGTCCTGGCGTTCGTCGGTCTGGCGATGAAGTCGTTCGGCGGTCGTTCCACCCCGGCCACCGCGTCCGGTGACGACCCTTGGGACGCCCAAACCCTGGAATGGGCCACATCGTCGCCTGCGCCATTCGCCAACTTTGCCGAGATCCACACGATCGCCTCGGCCGAGCCATTGCTCGATCTCAAAGAGGCAGCCGGGAGGAACGTCTGATGCTCGCCATCCACGCCGGGCCGGAACCGGCGCCGCGCCGCCAACTATTCGTCGGTACGGCAATCGCCTGCGCCGGCATGGTCACCTTGGTCGGTGGGATGTTGGCGACCTGGTTGCGTCTACGCGAACAGGCGCTCGACTCCGGTGTCAGCTGGGTGCCGAAGAAGGTCGTCATTTCTATGGTGCCGGCCAACGTGATGCTGCTGGCCTTCATCCCGATCTGCGTGTTTGCCCAATGGGCGGTGTACGCGGCTCGGCGCGACGATCGGCCGAACACCGCCTTGGCCATAGGGCTCACCGCGCTGATGGGCTTGGCAGTGATCAACGCTCAGGCGTTCATGTTCGCCCAATTGAAGATGCCGGTCACCGGAGGCGCCTACAACTCGATGTTCTACGCCGTGACCATCACATTCGTGGTGCTGGTGATCGTCGGCGTCGGCTTCAGCGCGATCACCGCGTTCCGCTATCTCGGCGGACGTGAGAGCGACCGAGAGATCGTCACCGCGCATGCCCTTTACTGGTACTCCCTCAGCGCAGTGTTCTGTGCGCTGTGGTTCGTGGTCTACGTGACGAAGTAGCGGAGAGCAGATGTTCACCACTGGATCCAAACTGTTCCTTGCAGGCACCGCCGTCTCAGCGTTGGCGGCCGTCGTGTGGGGCATCACCAACGGCGGTCCCGCCGGCTGGCTCGGCACCGTCGGGCTCATCAGCCTCGCCGTCGCCTTCGCGCTGCTGTTCGGCATCACCACCTTCGTGCGTGATTGCAACGTCCCCGGCAGTGCACCCGGCGCTGCTACCCAGTCAGCCGCAGCACAGCGGCCGGCCGGACGCAGCATGTGGCCGGCCATTGCCGCGGTCGGCATCGGCCTCATGACGGTTGGCGCCGACACCAGGCCATTGGTGTTCAAGGTCGGTGTGGTGGTGCTTCTGGCCGCAATCGTCGAGTGGATGGTCCAGGGTTGGAGCGAGCGAGCCTCCTCCGATCCGGCGTACAACGCCACCGTCCGCCAGCGCGTCGCTCACCCGCTGGAACTTCCGCTCATCGGCGCTGCCGGCCTCGCCGTGATGATCTATTCGTTCTCTCGGATCATGTTGTTCCTGTCGAAGTCCAATGGTCCTTGGGCGTTCATCATGGTCGGCGTGGTGATCCTGGTGTTCGCCTTCACCTTCGCCTCCCGACCGAGTCTGCGCAAGGGCGTCATCGTCGGCGTCTGCACCATCGGCGCGCTCGGACTGGTCAGTACCGGGGCAGTGATGGCCATTGGTGGCCAGCGTGAGATCCCCAAGCACCCGACGGTGGCCGACGACGCATACGCCCAATGCACCCGCGACGCGGCAACAACCGAAGCCAATCCGGAGTACGCGGAGATCGAGCATCGTGCCTCACAGCACGTCGCTGCGAAGAGCGACCCGATGGCCCAGGTAGAGCTGCGCAATGGTCAACTCGAGGTCTACATAGTCGGCATCGCCGCCCCGCAGAAGACCCTCACGGTGGCGCGCGGCAACATCGTCAACATTCTGTTCGTCAACCGCGATCCTGGCAAGGTCAGACTCACCGCCTACGCCGGCACCGATGTTCAGACCGTCAACGACACGGTGATCAAGCGGCCGCGCCGCACCTGCACCACGCTCATCGGCACGGATAACGAGCAGATGCTGAATGTGGTGTTCCCCAAGGCGTCCGAGGCCACCACCGCCGACGACCCCTACACGCTTACGGTGCCCGGCCTTGCCGGGCAGCAGATCAAGGTCGTCGTGCCGTGATCCACGAGCAGAGAGACCAGACAGTGAAGATCGCTTCCCACAATTTGTTCCGTCGGGTGATCCTGACCGGCGGTGGGCTTGCCGCCATCGTGATGCTCGCCGGCTGCGCCCGAGACGCGCCGCAGGACACGTTCCAGCCTGCAGGCGAGAACGCGCGCAAGATCAACAACCTGCAAACGCCGGTGTTCATCGCCGCCGGGATCATCGGTGTCATCGTCTTCGCGATCATCGGTTACTCGTTGTGGCGGTTCCGCGATCGCGGCCAGGAGATGCCAGAGCAGAACCACGGCAAGACCTCGCTGGAGATCGGGTTGACGATGATCCCAGCGGTCATCTTGCTGATCGTCGGCGTCGCCACCGTCAGTACGGTCTTCGCCCTGGCCAAGACCGACGACACGCAGTGCACCATCAACGTCACCGGCCAACAGTGGTGGTGGGAGTACGACTACCCGGCACAACCCGGTTGCATTCCCGGCGGTATCCCAGCCCCGATCGTCACCAGCGGTGAGCTCATCATCCCGACGAAGTCGAAGGTTCTGCTGCACATCACCAGCCGCGACGTGATCCACAGCTTCTGGATCCCGCGCCTCAACGGCAAGCGCGACGCAGTTCCGGGTCGCGATCAGACATTGCGCATGGAAGCCGACGAGCCGGGCATATACACGGGCCAATGCACCGAGTTCTGCGGGCTCAGCCACGCGCGGATGCGCATGGCTGCGGTCAGCTTGGAGCCGACCGACTTCCAGACCTGGATGAACAACCAGCTCAAGGCGTACAAATCGCCGGCCGAGAGCGAGACGTTGGCCAAGCAGGGAGAGGGTCAGTTCATCAGCAACTGCGCACGGTGCCACCAGGTCAACGGCCTCACCCAGACCGACCCGTCCACCGGTGCGCAGACTCCGGTGTTGGCCAACCCAGACCTCTACGAGGTATCCGGCTCGGCGCCCAACCTGACCAACCTGATGACCCGCACCTCGTTTGCCGGAGCCACCTTCGACCTGATCACGCCGGAGTGCCGCCAGAGGTTGTACGAGGCCAAGCCGGAGGATTTTGGCAAGATATACCTCGAAGGCGTCACGCCCGACTGCTTCAATGCGACCGAACTGCGCGAATGGTTGCGAGATGCGCCGGCCAAGAAACCGATGTATTCCAACCCTGCCGATCTCGGACCGACCGGCGGCAAGTACCGTGGGATGCCGAATCTGAACCTCACCGAAAGCCAGATCGACCAGCTCGTCGCGTACCTCATGGAACGCAGATAGGTAGGGCGTAGAACCATGACAGTCATCGAACGACACGCAGGTATCAGCCCGCTGGCGCCATCCTTCGTCAGCAACCACTCCAGTCTGGGCAACTTCCGCCGGCCGGTCAGCACAACTGGCTGGCGGTCATGGGCGTTCACCGTCGACCACAAGAAGATCGGCATCATGTATG
>JBDSMK010000137.1:0-2948 GCA_039915905.1 Ilumatobacteraceae bacterium | reverse complement strand
GGTCGCCCTCACGTTTCTCGGCAGCGACCGCCTGGTGTGGTTCGACGCCGCGTTGGTCGGCTACCTGTACGGCTTGATCTTCTTCGTCTTCGGGGTCATCTACCGCTACAAGGTGTGGGTCAGACGGCCACCGACGGCCATCCTCAACCGCCGCGGCTGGGACGCGTTCCGCCAGCGCAAGGTACGCAACGCCGCGGCGCTGCCCTCGCTGGTGGCCACTCAACTGCTCGCCCAGGGTTTCATCCGTCGCCGCAGCAAGGCGCGCTGGATGGCCCATCAACTGGTTTTCTGGGGTTGCATCCTCGCCGCCGCGATCACCTTCCCGTTGACGCTCGGCCTGCTGCACTTCGAGAGTGTCGGCCAATCGGCAGAGCACTATCGCATCTACATTTCGAAGGTCGGCACGGTCACGTTCGGCGCCGAGAGCATCATCGGGTGGATCACCTTTCACGGCCTCGACATCGCCGCGGTGCTGGTGCTTGCAGGGGTCTTCATCTTCCTACGCCGCCGGCTACGCGATCCGGGAGCGATGGCGGTGGAGCGCAGCGGCGATTTCCTCGCCCTGGCCGGGTTGTTCGCCGTGTCGATGACCGGGCTGTTCCTCACGGTTTCAAGCGTTTGGCTGGAAGGCCGGTTCTACTCGGCACTGAACACCGTGCACGCACTGACGGTCATCCTCGGGTTGATGTACATCCCGTTCGGCAAGCTGTTCCACATCTTCCAGCGCCCCGCCAACCTCGGCGTGGCGTACTACAAGCGGGCCAATGCAGAAGGTCCCGCTGCGCTGTGTCGCAGTTGCGGCACGGCGTTTGCCAGCGCTCAGCAGATGGCTGACCTTATGGAGGTGTTGCCGCAGGTGGGTTTCAACTATGAGCTGGACAACAGCGGGCCAGTGAACCGTGGCGTCGGCATGCTGCCCGTCGCAGCGGACAACTACCAGCTCACCTGCCCCTCGTGCCGCCGCCGCCAGGTGGCTTTGGCGCAGTGCGCCCGCGTCGGAGGCTTCGGCTGATGGCCCGTGCTCCGCTGACCGAAGCCGAACTGGTCGACAAGTACGGCCCGCACCTCAACCAGGCGCCACCCGGCGGGTGGAACGCAGGCATCGAGGTCGACCGAGTGGTGAACACCCACTGCTGCTTCTGCGGCCAACAGTGCGGCATCAAGTTGAAGGTCCACGACAACGCTGTCGTCGGTTTCGAACCGTGGTATGAGTTCCCGTTCAACGAGGGCAAGCTGTGCCCAAAGGGGGTCAAGCGGTACCTCCAGGGAAGCCACCCCGACCGGTTGCTGCACCCCATGGAACGCGATCCGTCATCTCCCGACGGATACCGCCAGATCACCTGGGACGAGGCGTTCAACAAGGTCGTCGGCGAGATCCGCCGCATCCAGCAGACCTATGGGCCGGATTCGTTCGCGATGCTCTCCGGTGTCTCGCTGACCAACGAGAAGAGCTACCTGATAGGCAAGTTCGCGCGGCTCGCGCTGCGCACCGCGAACCTCGACTACAACGGCCGCTACTGCATGGTGTCGGCCGGTTCCGGGGCGAAGAAGGCCTGGGGTGTCGATCGTTCACCGAACCCGTGGAGCGACATCCCGATGGCCGATGTCGTGTGGGTGGCCGGGTCGAACGTGGCCGAGACCTTCCCGATAACCACCAGCTACATCTGGAAAGCCCGCGACCGTGGCGCCAAGCTCATCGTGCAGGACCCTCGTGTGGTGCCGTTGGCGCGCACCGCCGACCTCTTCCTGGGTGTTCGTCCGGGCACCGACTCGGCGTTGTTCGGAGCAGTCCTGCACGAGTTGATCCGCAACGACTGGCTGGATCACGAATTCATCGAAGCCCATACCGTCGACTTCGACGAGGCCGCCGCGGCAGCCGCGGAGATGACACCGCGGTGGGCGGCGGAGATCACCGGGGTTCCGGCGGCACGCATCGAACAAGCCGCCGAATGGTGGGGTACCGCTGCCACCGGCATGCTGCTGCACGCCCGAGGCATCGAGCAGCACACCAAGGGAACCGAGAACGTGCTCAGTGCGATCAACCTTGGGTTGGCCACCGGCAAGTTCGGCAAGCCCGGCTGCGGGGTCAGCACGATCACCGGTCAGGGCAACGGCCAAGGTGGTCGCGAGCACGGCCACAAGTGCGATCAGCTCCCAGGCAACCGCGACATCTCCAACCCGCAGCATCGCGCCGACGTGGCGGCAGTGTGGGGGTGCGATGTCGACGAGATCCCCGGCAAGGGCATCCCTGCACAGGAGATAATTGAGGCCATTCACGCCGGACAGATCAAGGGTCTGCTGTCGATCTGCTTCAACCCAGCGGTGTCGGCACCCGACTCCAACTTCACCGCCGAGGCGCTCGACAAGCTGGAGTTCTACTCGGTCATCGACTTCTTTCTGTCGGAGAGCGCGTATCACGCCGACATCGTGCTGCCAGGTTCGTTGCAAGAAGAGGACGAGGGCACCACGACCACCGGCGACGGACGGATCATCAAGATCAACAAGGCCGTCGATCCGCCCGGCGAGGCCCGCGTTGACTGGCAAATCATCTGCGAACTGGCCGAACGGCTGGGCCATGGAAAGTACTTCCGCTACGACGACACCGAGCAGATCTTCGACGAGTTGTGTCGCGCCTCCGCCGGCGGCACCGCCGACTACAAGGGCGCAACATGGAAGCGCATCGAAGATGAGATGGGCCTGTTCTGGCCGATCCCGGAGGTCGGCCACCCTGGTACGCCGAGGCTTTTCGAGGGCGGCAAGTTCTTCCATCCAGACGGCAAGGCCCGCTTTCACGGCGTTCCGTTCCGGGAATCGGCCGAAGTTGTCGACTCCGATTATCCGGTGTGGCTGACCACCGGACGGGTGGTCAGCCAGTACCTCTCCGGCACGCAGACAAGGCGCATCGGCGGCCTCGTGGAGCAATACCCGGAACCGTTGTGCGAGATGCA